>JAQBUY010000080.1 GCA_027623775.1 Pseudomonadota bacterium | reverse complement strand
CTTAAAATAAAAAGTTCAGATAAAAGTAATATAAACGTTATAGAGTTCCCCAAAGAAACTAAAGAAAGAATAGATAGTTTTATTAAGCACATAGACAAATATAATCAAGAGCTAAAAACCTTTTTGATAAATGATCACAATAGTGCAAAAAAGATAATCACTGATATTGACGAGAAAATTGCGCCATTTGAAAAAGTAGCAAGAGAAAAAAATGATGAGCTTAAAGAATATAAAAAAGGGTACGAATATTCAAGATATAAAGCTTTACTTGATGGAATTATTGAAACAATTATTTTTATAGAGAACGCAGAAAATAAAATTAAATCTAGTGAAGAAATTGCTAAATCTTATTTTCAAAGCACGAAAGATAAACTTTTAATTATATTAAATAATTCAGGTATAGAAGTTTTCACTCCAAAATTAAATATTCAAAGTTTAGACCATCAAGGGTGTGAAGTTGATATAAGTACAGAACCAACTAAAGATAAGAGTAAAAATAATTTAATACATTCTATAGTTGCTAATGGTTACAAATTAACTTTAAAAAGTAATGATATTTTTTATATTAAAAAAGCATTAGTTAAAGTTTATGAATTTAACAAAGAACAGATTGCAAATGAAAAATAAAACAGTTAAAGTTTATAAATACTTTTATGGGTAAGATAGTTGGAATAGATTTAGGAACAACATTTTCAGCAATAGCTGAATTAGATGATCTTGGAAACCCAGAAGTTTTATCTGACCCAGAAAATAATAACAGAATTACAAGGTCAGCAGTTTATATTGGTAGAGATAAAGCAATTGTAGGTGATAAAGCGGTTGATGCTGCTGTAACAAATAAAAAGAATACAATTCTTGAAGTTAAAAGTCAGATGGAAAATGAAGTTGTTTGGT
The DNA here is from genome assembly GCA_027623775.1 of Pseudomonadota bacterium. Taxonomy (GTDB): domain Bacteria; phylum Pseudomonadota; class Alphaproteobacteria; order HIMB59; family HIMB59; genus HIMB59. The sequence goes on along the minus strand of JAQBUY010000080.1, from coordinate 4,178 downwards.
CCACTAAAGAAGGAGGATGGATTGAAAAAGAGGGCAAGAAAGATATTAAAGGTTATGTTCCATCTCAAATATCATCAATTATCTTATCTAAACTAAAAGATTACACTTCTGGAGTTAAAAAAGCAGTTGTGACTGTACCAGCTATGTTCGCAGAGGCTGCAAGATCTGCAACACTTGACGCAGCAAAACTTGCAAAATTAGATGTTGAATTAATTAACGAACCTACGGCTGCAGTTCTTCATTATGCAAATTTACCTGGGGCATCAGTTAATGGTAGAGTTCTTATTTTTGATCTTGGTGGTGGTACTTTCGATATAACAATTGCAAATGTTAAAGGAAAAAAAGTTGATGTTATTACTTCTGTTGGAGATAAACATTTAGGTGGAAGACGCTTTGATGAAGAAATTATAAATATTTTAGACAAAAAGTACAAGAAAGCAAAAAGTAAGGGGTTAGATAACCCATTAAAGGATGAAAAGTTATTTACTATTGCTGAAAGAATAAAGAAAATTTTATCTAACAAAGATAAAGCTACAGAGATTATTGAAGGACCAAAAGGTCCACATAAAATAGATGTATCCAGAAAAGAATTTGAAGATTCAATAGATACCTATATTGAAAAAATTAAGATGTTGATGGAGGAAGCTTTAGAAAGAGCTGATTGTAAAGCTAACAATATATCACAAACATTATTGGTTGGTGGATGTACTAGAATGCCTGTTATTAGCCAGGTCATAACTAAGATTATGAAAAAAGCACCCGTTAAAGGTGTTAATGTTGATGAAGCTGTCGCATGTGGAGCAGCCATTTATGCGGGTCTTCAAAACAAAGATTCCTTAAATACCGCTCAAAGAAAAGCAATATCAAATGTAGAGTTAAATGATGTTTGTAATTTTTACATGGGAACTTTAGCTCTTACAATTGATCAAGAAAGAAATATGGCTGTACAATATAATGATACCGTAATCCCAAGAGACACAAAACTTCCATGCTCTATAACAAAAACTTATACAGTTGTCTCAGACGGTCAAAAAGCAATTGACTGCTCAGTTACACAAAGTGAAGGTGAAGAGAAAGATGTCGAATTTGTTAATCTAATTTCAAACGAACCTCTTGAACTATCTAAAAATGCAAAGGCGGGTGATCCAATAGAAGTTACTTATTCATACGATTCTAGTGGAAAGATGCATTGTATTTTTGAAGATAAAAAATCTAAAAAAAAACATGAAATAAATTTAAAACCAATTGGTTCTAAAGATTTTAAAGAATTAAAAGATAATCTAGATTTTGAAATAGAGTAAATTATGGAAGGTATAGTAATTTGGATTGTAATAGTTGTTGGTTGGGCTATCTTAAAAGGTGCATTTTCTTCAGTTACAGGAGGTAATGATAATTCATCCTCAAGTGTAGAAGCAAATCCATTTACCGTTAAAGTTAAAAAAGGTTTACCACCAAAGGACACTGGTCTTACTGTAGACTGTTATAATGTTGAAATGACAGGAATGATAAGTCATCCAACAGAGGATCAGGTAAAGATAATTTTACTTATTCAGGATGTTACGGATAATGACGATGAAAATGATGCAGGAGCCCCAGTATTATCTGCTCACGAGGCATTTGCAGAAAAAGGGAGTAGAGTTTTAGGGGTCGAACGAGTTTATGAATCTTCATCGAGAACTTATTTTCCTGACTGGTCATTATTTGTTCCTATACCAGTAGATTTTATTGTTCCTCCGCACAAAGGAAAGAGAAGGATAAAATTTTTATTATGTGTAGGTGACGCGGATACAACAGTAGATAGAGGTGGTGTAAATGACACCAGTAAATTAATTCATATAAGTAAAGAAATTGTAAATTTTACATTTAAAGAACCTGGGTATATGGATGAATTAGTCAATAGGGACAAAGTTGAAGATTTAACTATAAAACTTGGAATGTGTATGGCTGCAGCTGATGGAACGCTAGATCAAAAGGAATTAAATATAATAAAAACTTGGGCAAAAAACTTAACAAGTTTACTGGAGGATGATAAAGCTCAAGAAAGAAATGCCCATTTTTCTAAATTTTTAAAAAGTTCAGCTATTGCAGCAAAAACAAATAAAATTTCTTTATCAAATTTAGTAAAAGACTTTAATGATGTTGCAAGTAAAACTCAAAAATATACAGCAATGCAATTACTTTTAGATATATCTGGGGCAGATGGAACACTTAGTAAGGAAGAAGATGTCTTTATAAATAAGATCGCAAAAACTACAGATATTAATCTTTCAACATTTAAGGAAATGAAAAATAAAGTTATTGCTAATGTTGATAATATAGATTTATCAGAAAAACCATCTGAAGAAAGTTTTGGGTTAACAGAAGATATGGATGATGCTGAAAAAATGAAAGTTCTAAGGAAAGAATACACAAAATGGAATGGACAAACAAACCATAAGGATCCCAAGAAAAAGAAAAGAGCAAAAGAAATGGTTAAAATTATTGCTGATTTAAGAAAACAATACAGCAATTAATGGATTTTTTAGATAAGTACAAGTATCACAAAGATGATCCTTCTGAATTTGGTATTGATCTAAAAGAATTTAAAAAAAATTCAAGTGAATTAGACAATAATCATTTATCAAATTTATTAACAAACTCTGTAAGAGTAAATAAGGAAATTTTACCAAAGGTTGGTAGTGCGATTGAAACTGTATTTGAAAGAATTAAAATTGAAAATAACTTTAATTTTTTTGTAACAGCAGACAATAATCAGGCAAACGCCTCTTGTAGCTTAATGTCTTCAGCTTCAAGACCTGATATAGTGTTAACTTCTAGATTAATTGAGTTACTATCTTTAGAGGAGCTTCAGTTTGTTATTGGTCATGAAGTGGCACATTATGTTTATCAGCATGCATTATATCCTAATCATAATAATGTTGAGGATAGAAATTTAAAACTGAATATACTTAACCTGAGTAGAGCAGCAGAAATTAGTGCAGATAGAATAGGATTTTTAGCATGTGCAAGTTTAGATGCTTCTTTAAGAGCAAACTTTAAACTTGCTTCAGGGTTAAGTGATAAACACTTTAATTTTAAGCCATCAACTTACTTAGACCAATTAAGAGATCTTGAAGATTTAGGTAAAAGTAGTTCAGAATTATGGAGCACACATCCAAGTTTTTTAATAAGAATGCAATCTCTTATTTGGTTTTCCATGTCTAAAGAATACCATGAGTTTTTTGATCAAAAGAAAAAAGGATCTTACAGTTTAAGTGAAATAGATGAAAAATTAGATTCTAAAATTAAAAAAATAACTGGTGACGAGTTGGGAAACTCAAACAAACGTATATACGAAAGTGCATTAATTTGGGGCTCATTAGATATCTATCTAAGTGACAAAAAATTTTCAAAAAATGAACAAGATGAATTTGCAAATAGATTTGGTGAGAAGGCTAAAAAAGCTATTTCATTAATGAAAATCTCAAATGCAAGAGACATGTTAGATAAAAAAATTGATATATCATTTAATGATGCATCTAAATTATTAAAAACAGAAAAAAATAAATTGATAGAAGAATTAAAAACTATTGGTAAAGAAACTGGTGGAGATAAAATGAAAAAATTGAAAATTCTAGGAAAATTATTAAATATTTTAGGGATAAAAAAACCAGTTAGTTTCTGATAATGAAAAATCAAAATTATCATGAAAAAATATGGAAAGAAGTCAAACCATTTATTGAATCGATTGAGTCTGTTATGGATTTATTAAAACTTAGAGCAACTGATAATAAAAAAGAATATTTTAGATTAATTAATACTGAAAGGCAGTTTATTAGAGGAATTATTTTAGCAGAGAGTGAAAATTATGTTAGTGAAAAAAAACCTACTAAAGAAGGATTTGTTATAGATTTATATGCAGTTGAATATTGTTATATTAAAATGTTCAAAAAGCATTTTAAAGAAAATAATACTAAAGACAAAAACTCTTGGTTAAATGAAGCACACGAATGGGCATTTGTTGGGATACACCCAGAAATAAATGATATAGCTAAAAGATCTTATAAAAAAGGAATGTTGGAATGCATGAAACAACTATCTTTACTTGCTCAAAATAAATCATTAGATTTTAATGCTCCTGTTGTTAGAATGTTTAAAAGCTTTTTTAAAGGTATTTTTAATTAAATATTTGAAAACAA
>JAQBUY010000079.1 GCA_027623775.1 Pseudomonadota bacterium | reverse complement strand
TAAGAATAGGATCAAAAAATTTTTTGAGATTATTTAATTTGCTATCTAAAATTTTATTATCAGAAAGATCAGATAATTTAATACTCTTTCTACCAACCTTATCTTGATAAGCAGGTCCAATTCCCTTAGCTGTGGTACCAATCTTAGAATTGCCCAATAGAATTGATTCATTAATTTTATCTAATTTTTTATGATAATCTAAAATCAACGAAATATTTGAAGATAAATAAATAATTGGATTAGGTATTTTTTCTTTAAATAATCTTAACTCTTCAACAAAGTGATCTGGATCTAAAATAACACCCTGTCCCAAAAAACAAACTTTTCCTCTAATGGCACCAGAGGGTATTAAATTTAATTTATAAGTTAAATCATCAACAATAACTGTATGACCAGCATTATTTCCACCTTGATAACGAACAACTAAATCAAAATTTTCAGACAAATAATCAACTATTTTACCTTTACCTTCGTCGCCCCACTGAAGTCCTATTATTGCTTTATTCATTAAACTAACTCCACTAAATTATCTATATTACATGAAAATCCAAAACCATTCAGGATCTTATTATTTTTTCTATACTTATACCCTCCCCCTTGAGCCAAAATTTTCTTTGAAATATCAGAATAAACATAAAAAAATATTTCTCTATGGTAGTCTTTAGAAAAGAAATTCTTTTCAGAATTTATAACAAATGGGATATTTTTATTATTAAGAGCAAAACTTTTAATAAATTTAGATATACTGGTATTGTGTTTTTTTTCATTAAAAATATAATTACTTTTGCTGCTCAAATTAGGGTCTGTAAAAACAAAACAATAATTTTTTTTAATTGTTAAATTAAAATATTCTACTAATAAATTGGTAGTTAATGAGAAAGATTTTGCATCTAATTGATTGATTATTTCTATTCCATGTTCTCTAAATTGTTTAATTTGATAACTAACAAGATCTTTTTTAAAAACATCTCCCATATAATATAAATTTTGTTTAGTTGGTAAGTCTTGACTAATAATAGAATTTAAAACTTGACCTGTAATATCAGACCTTAAGTTAATTTCGTTTAAAATTTTTTTATCAGTCAAAACAGATGTAAATATTCTATTGAAAATTTTCTTTTTTTTTAAAAGATTTACAAATAAATTATCAAGATTTTCATATTTTTCAGCAGTTTTACCAAACTTTGTATCAAAGGAATTAACAAGCATCAGAAATTTTTTTAATAATCTTTAATTTAATATTATTTAATACATTTGTTTTTATACTTCTTTTATCGTATTGCAAGTTAACTCTTAATAGAGGTTCTGTCCCGGAAGGTCTAATAGAATAAAATATTTTTTTATTCTTAATAATCTTAATTAAATCTATGTATAAATTTTCTTGGTTTAGTATAAAAAGTTCTTTGTCTATTTTTTGATTAATCTCTAAAACTTCATACATCTGTAAATCTTTTCTAAGTTCACTTAATTTTTTATTTTCCTTTTTCATTATAGACATAACCTTAATAGCTGCCACTAATCCATCTCCTATTAAGTTACTATTTTTAAATATAAAGTGTCCCGAAGGTTCACCTCCGAACAAATGAACTTTGTTAACAATAGCTTCTATAATATTTTTATCCCCCACCTTAACCCTTAATAAATTCAGACCAATTTTTTTTAAAGATTGCTCAAATCCATAATTTGCAACTTCATTACTTATGATGGTTGATCCTTTTTTTATAAGTTTATTTTTTAAATAGTGTTTGGCAATTATGTAAAGTATTTCCTCACCACTTAAAATAATTCCTTTTTCATCAATTAGAACCACTCTATCGGCATCACCATCAAGGCATATGCCAATATTTGCTTTCCTTTTTATGACTTGCTTGGAAGCTTTTGCAGGAAATAATGAACCACAATCTGCATTAATATTAGTTCCATTTGGACTATTATTCATTGTCTTTAAATCAACTCCAAGTTCGTAGAGTATTTGTGGAGCTACTTTATAAGCTGCACCATTTGCAGTATCTAAAACAACCTTCATATCATGAAATATAATTTTTTTATCTATTTCTTGTTTTAAAGCTTCTGAATATCTTCCAATTGCATCTATAAGTCTTTCCGCTTTACCTAAGGCGTTAGATTTAATTTTATGATTTTCAAAATCATAATTAAAAAACAAATCCTCAATTTTTTTTTCTTCTTCTAATGATATTTTTAAACCATTTGAATTAAAAAATTTCAAACCGTTATCCTGATAAGGATTATGAGATGCGGTAATCATAATTGAAAAATCTGCTCTTAATGATTTACCTAAAAGGCTTAAAGCTGGGGTAGGCAATGGGCCAACTAAAACCACATCCATTCCCATTGATATTAAACCTGCGGTAATAACAGGCTCAAATATATAACCTGATAGCCTTGTATCTTTATTAACAACTACTCTATTTATGGAATTTTTTTTACGTAGAACTAATGAGGCTGCTTTAGATAATTTTAGAATACTTTCTGCTGTTAATGGGTATTTGTTAACCTCACCCCTAATTCCATCTGTACCAAATAATCTCATAAGGATTATGAATATAGAAAAGTCAGGTTAATTTGGAAGAGGAAAATTTTGATCTTTTGTAAAAGACGGTAAAGGGCTTTTTTTCTCAGTTGGTTCTTCATTATTTATATAAGAATTATCTGAATTTCCCCCTAAGTCATCATCTCTAGTAGGTTTAATTCCCTTAATAAGATTTTTTATCTCTTCTCCCGTTAATGTTTCATATTCTAATAAGCCTTTAGCTATTATGTGAAGATCCTTGATATTATCTTCTAGAATTTTTCTAGCTCTCTTTTCTGCATCAACAACAAATCTTATAACTTCTTCATCAATAATTCTTGCCGTTTGTTCAGAAATATTTTTAGATTGTGAAACAGAGTGCCCTAAAAAAACTTCTTCTTGATTACTGCTATATCTTACTCTGCCTAATTTTTCACTATAACCAAATTCGGTAACCATTTTTCTTGCAAGACTTGTGACTTGTTGTATGTCTCCCGCAGCTCCAGAACCAATTTTCTCCGGTCCAAAAATAATTTCTTCTGCTATCCTAGCGGCAACAGTAATTACTAATTTATCCAAAAATTCATCTTTTCTATGAATAACTTTATCGTGTTCGGGAACGCTCATTACGAAGCCTAGAGCTCTTCCAGTAGGTATAATAGATGATTTATATATTGGATCCGCATGAGTGCAGTGTAAGTTTGCTAAAGCATGACCAGCCTCATGATATGCAATGACTTCTTTTTCACTATCAGAAATAATTTTCGATCTATTCTGAGTTCCGAGCATCACTTTATCTTTAGCTTCTTCGAAATCGATCATCGTAACCATTTTTTTATTTTTTCTAGCTGCTGTTAAAGCTGCCTCATTTACAATATTTGCTAAATCTGCTCCTGAAAAACCGGGTGTAGACCTTGCAATTGAAATAGTTTTTACTGACTTATCCATTTTAATTTTTTTAGTATGAACTCTTAGAATTTTATCTCTGCCAATAATATCTGGAGACGGGACTACAACTTGTCTATCAAATCTGCCTGGTCTTAATAAGGCAGGATCCAAAACGTCAGGTCTATTTGTTGCAGCAACAATTATTATACCTTCATTGGCTTCAAATCCGTCCATCTCAACAAGTAGTTGGTTAAGTGTCTGCTCTCTTTCATCGTTTCCTCCACCCAATCCAGCACCTCTATGTCTTCCAACGGCATCAATTTCATCAATGAAAATGATACAAGGGGCACTTTTTTTAGCCTGCTCAAACATATCCCTTACCCTACTTGCACCAACACCAACGAACATTTCAACAAAATCAGATCCTGAAATAGAAAAGAAAGGAACACCAGCTTCTCCAGCTATAGCACGAGCTAAAAGAGTTTTACCAGTTCCTGGAGTGCCTACTAGAAGTGCTCCCTTTGGTATTTTAGCTCCTAATTTTTGATATTTATGAGGGTCTTTTAAAAAATCCACAACCTCTTCTAAATCTTGTTTTGCTTCATCAATCCCAGCAACATCATTAAAAGTAACTTTATTTTTATTTTCATTTAATAATTTTGCCTTAGATCTTCCAAAACCCATAGCTCCTCCACCTTTACCTGATTGCATTTGCTTCATAAAGAAAATCCAAACACCAATTAGTAATAACATTGGGAACCAAGATAAGAATATACTCAATAGTGGATGCATACCGCTTTGCTCAGGGCTTGCAACAATAGAGACATTTGCCTCCGATAATTTCTCTATTAAATTAGGATCTCTAGGAGAATAAGTAGAAAACTTAAGACCATCTATAGTTTCTCCATAAATATTATTTCCTTCCATTTTAACAGACTTTATCTGACCTTGACTTGTTTTTTCAAGAAAAGAAGAATAAGAATATTCAAAAGACTTAGTGTCTAATTGAGAATTTTTAAAAATATTAAATAAAGCTAATAATATTAGACAGATAACAATCCATAGAAATATATTTTTGGAGAAATTTTTCATATATGATTAATATAGCTATAGATTATTTTCTTTAAAGGGCTTAATTTGAATAAAATTAATTAACAATTTTGAAAATTGAATAAATCCACCTTTAATTGATCTTTTTTTATTAGCATTTGATGATTTTGTCACTATATCAAAAATATTTTCAATGTTGATAGATCTAATTGAGTCAATAGGTACAGTTAAAATTAAGACTTTATAAATGAGATGTTTTTTAATTACTAAAGGAAGTTTATCAAAAATAGATTTTTGAATGCTTAAAAAGCCTTGATTCTTTATTATAAGCAAATCTAAAAAATTATCTAATTCATCAATATCCCCAAGTGACTTATAGTAAGATTTTAATTTTTTATTATTATTTTTATTAGTTAAATGATTTCTAATTTTATTTCTTGTATAGATATTTTCACTATTTGTTCGATCCTCAAACCATCTTAATTTATTAAGATTAGCAAAACTATTAATTTGATGTTTAGTAAAAACCTTTAAGGGTCTATGAAAATTTAAACCTTTAAAAGAATTAGAAAAAATATTTAGATTGCCCCTAATGCCTGATAATTGAATTTTTCTTAAAAGTAATGTTT
>JAQBUY010000078.1 GCA_027623775.1 Pseudomonadota bacterium | reverse complement strand
GATTTATTAATTTGTATAAGTAGTAGTGGGGCGTCTAAAAATATTATCAATGGTGCAAAGTTTGCTAAAAAAATTGGCTGTAAAGTTGTTACACTTACTGGTTTTGATGAAAAAAATAAAGTAAGAAAAATTGGACACATAAATTTATGGTTAAACAGTAAAAATTATAATTTAATAGAAATGACTCATCATATATGGCTTCTTTCAATTGTGGATTTTATTGCAAAAGCAAAGTTTTAGTTCAATTAGAATTAAATTGTTTAAATGTCAAAAAATTATAAATTGAAAAATGTTTTTATTACAGGCGGGGCAGGCTATATAGGTTCACACTGTGTCGTCTCTTTAGTAAAAAATGGTTATAACCCACTTATTCTTGATAATTTTTCAACTAGTCATCAAGGTATAGTTAAAAATTTAGAAATTATCACAGATAAGAAAATTACTTTTTACAATATTGATATAAGAAATAAAAACAAATTAAGATCAATTTTTAAAAAACATTCTTGTTATGCTGTAATTCATTGTGCAGGCTTTAAATCAGTTGCTGAAAGTGTTCAAAAACCGATTCATTATTTTGATAACAATATTGGATCTACTCTATCTTTATTGGAGTGCATGAAAGAGAGCAATGTATTTAAACTTATATTTAGCTCATCAGCTGCTGTTTATGACGATAATCAGTCATTACCTTTGAAAGAAACAGCCAAAATTGGAAATATTAAAAACCCATATGGTAATACCAAATATATTATTGAGAGAATTTTGATGGATCTTGTAAAGTCTGATAATAGATGGAGCATTAGAATTGCTAGATACTTTAATCCAATAAGCAATCATTCATCAGGTCTGATAAAAGAAAATCCTATAAGTATTCCAAATAATTTAGTTCCTTGTATTATAAAAGTTGCTCAAAAAAAAATACCTTTATTAAAAATATTTGGCAAAAATTATAAAACTAAAGATGGAACGGGTATAAGGGATTATATTCATGTCATGGATTTAGCTGAAGGGCATGTTGCAATGATTAAAAATAATAGACTAAAAAAAGGTTTAAAGATTTATAATTTTGGAACTGGTAAAGGCTCAAGCGTCTTGGAAGTGATTAAATTATTTGAAAAACAAACTGGAATACCTATTTCTTTTAAATTTGTAAAAAGACGAGAAGGTGATGTCGCGGCATCCTATTGTAGCCCTAAAAAAGCATTAAAACAGTTAAATTGGAAAAATAAATTTGATCTTGAGCAAGCTATGATAGATATTAAAAAAATTCTTTAATATAAAAAACCAATTTATATGAAAAAAGCTTTAATAACTGGAATAACGGGTCAAGATGGATCTTATCTTGCGGAATTTTTGCTTAATAAAGATTACGAAGTACATGGTATTAAAAGAAGAACGTCTTTAATTAACACAGATAGAATTGATCACTTATATCAGGATCCTCATGAACAAAATCGAAAATTTATTTTGCATCATGGTGATTTAACAGACGCAACTTCTTTAATTAGAATTATCCAAGAGGTCCAGCCTGATGAAATTTATAATTTAGCTGCACAAAGTCATGTTGCGGTATCTTTTGAAGAACCTGAATATACTGCAAATTCTGACGCTCTAGGAGCTCTTAGAATTTTAGAAGCTATTAGAATTTTAAAATTAGAGAAAAAAACCAAATATTATCAAGCTTCAACATCTGAATTATATGGAGCTGTGAAAGAAACTCCCCAAAATGAAAAAACGCCATTTTATCCAAGAAGTCCTTATGGGGTTGCTAAACTCTATGCTTATTGGATAACTGTAAATTACAGAGAAGCTTATGGTATTTACGCCTGTAATGGAATTTTATTTAATCATGAAAGTCCTGTTAGAGGTGAAACCTTTGTTACCAGAAAAATAACAAGATCCCTAGCTAGAATAAAATTAGGACTTCAAAAAAAATTATATATTGGAAATTTGAATGCATTAAGAGATTGGGGGCATGCCAAAGATTTTGTAGAAGCGCAATGGTTAATGCTGCAACAACAAAAACCAGAGGATTTTGTTGTTGCAACTGGTAAACAATACTCAGTTCGAGATTTCATAAATTTAGCCTCAAGTAATCTAGATATGAAAATTAATTGGAGTGGAAAAGATTTAAAAGAAGTTGGATTATTTAATGGAGAAGAAATTATAGAAGTTGATCCAAGGTATTTTAGACCTACAGAAGTTGAAACTTTATTGGGTGATGCTACTAAAGCAAAAGAAAAATTAAACTGGGTTCCCAAAATATCATTTGAACAACTAGTAAAAGAAATGACTGATGAAGATCTAAAGTTAGCAAAAAATGATAAACTTATTAATCATTAAAATTGATTATATAATATAAAAAACAAAATAAGAGATGTCTAAACTAAAAATATTTATAGCAGGTCATAAAGGAATGGTTGGCTCTGCCTTAGTTCGTTTTTTAAAAAAACAAGATGTTGAACTTATAACAAAAGAAAGAAAAGAACTTAATTTATTAAACCAACAAGATGTTCAAAACTTCTTTAAAAATCAAAAAATTGACCAAGTGTATTTAGCGGCAGCAAAAGTTGGGGGCATTCATGCAAATAAAACTTACCCTGCAGAATTTATTTATGAAAATTTAATGATCCAAACAAATGTAATTCATGGCTCTTTTTTAAATGGTGTTAAAAAATTATTGTTTTTAGGGTCTAGTTGCATTTATCCAAAAAATGCTAACCAGCCCATGAAAGAGGAAGAGTTATTAACTGGCAAGTTAGAACCAACTAATGAGCCTTATGCTATTGCTAAAATTGCAGGAATTAAAATGTGTGAAAGCTACAACCTTCAATATTCTACAAGTCATAATATTGATTATAGAAGTATAATGCCAACAAATTTATATGGACCAGGAGATAGTTATCACCCAGAAAATAGCCATGTTATTCCAGGAATGATTTATCGTTTCCATGAATCAAAAATTAATAATATACCCAATGTTACTATTTGGGGAACAGGTACGCCAAAACGAGAATTTTTATATGTGGACGATATGGCTAAAGCATCAATTCACTTGATGAATATAGATAAAAAGACTTATGAAAAGCATACTTCAAGTATGTGTAGCCATATAAATGTTGGAAGTAGTGAGGAAATTACAATCAAAGAACTTGCAGAAACTATCAAAGATGTAGTTGGATTCAAAGGAAAAATTATATTTGATCCAAGTAAGCCTGACGGGGCTCTGAAAAAACTTTTGGATAATAAGCGAATAAAAAATTTTGATTTTAAACCTGAAATGACTTTAAAGAAAGGCTTAACAAAAACTTATCAAAATTATATTAAAAAATAATGCAAACATTCAAACAAATATTATTTCTTCTTGATACTGATGAAAAAAAAAAAGCGTTTTTATTATTAATAATGATCTTAATTTCAGCATCTTTAGGCATGTTAGGTGTTGCATCTATTTTCCCTTTCGTGGCAATAATAGCTAATCCTGATATTGTACAAACAAATTTAATTTTAAATAATTTATTTCAAATATCAAATATTTTTGGAGTTCAAAGCACAGAAAAATTTATTTTTGCTTTAGGTATTTTATTATTTTTTATCTTTATTGTCTCCCTTACTATTACAGCAATTACAACTTATTTGCAGTTTAAATTTATTTTAATGCTTGAACACACCATGGGTAAGCGGCTTATAAAAATATATTTGAAACAGCCTTATAGCTGGTTTTTAAATCGACATAGTGCTGACTTTGGAAAAACTATTTTATCAGAAGTTAGCAACGTAATTGGAAATGGTGTGGGAAAATTAATTGAACTTATCAGTAAAGGCTCAATTTCACTTGCAATTGTATTATTATTGATAATTATTGATATAAAACTTGCATTATCAATATTTTTTTTATTCACCATACTTTATAGTATACTTTTTTATTCATTTCGACTCTCTCTCAACAGAAAAGGAATAGAGACTTTAAAAAATAATGAGCTACGTTTTAAGTCTGTCAGCGAAACATTTGGTGCTGCGAAAGAGATAAAAGTTGGAGGGTTTGAACAAATATATATCAATAATTTTTCTAATTTTTCAAAAACTTACGCTAAAAATAAGGCCTCCTCATTAACCATAGCTCAAATACCTCGTTTTTTTATAGAAGGTGTGGCTTTCGGTGGTATATTATTGGTAATACTTTTTATATTGAAACAAACAGGTAATTTTAGCAATGCATCACCTTTAATTAGTTTGTATGTTTTTGCAGGTTATCGCTTAATGCCCGCAATACAAGTAATCTATGCATCAATCATAGCACTAACTTTTGTAAAACCTTCACTTAATAAATTATTTAATGAATTAAAGAATTTTGAAGCATTAGAAAAAAACCAAAAAAATCATGACCAAGAACTTTTATCTTTAGATGAGGTAATTAGTTTGAAAAATGTAAGTTTCAGTTATCCTAATGCATCAAAAACAGCTGTAAAAAATGTTAGTTTAAGTATTAAAGCAAAATCTACAGTTGGTTTCATTGGTGCTACTGGCAGTGGCAAGACAACAATTATTGATATCATTTTAGGATTATTTGAACCTCAAACTGGTACTATAGAAGTTGATAAAAAAATATTAACTATAAAGAATTTAAAATCTTGGCAGCGTTCTATCGGTTATGTTCCTCAACATATTTTTTTAGCCGACGATACTATTGCTGCCAACATTGCATTTGGAGTTGAGCTTGAAAAAATTAATCAAGATAAAGTAGAAAAATGTGCTAAAATTGCAAGTATACATAATTTTGTAATTAATAACCTTCCAAAAAAATATGAAACTACAGTTGGAGAAAGAGGCGTAAGATTATCAGGAGGAGAACGTCAACGAATTGGAATTGCACGAGCTTTGTATCACGATCCAAAAGTGCTTATTCTTGATGAAGCTACAAGTGCATTAGATAATGAAACTGAAAAAGTCGTAATGGATGCAATAAACAATCTTAGTAACAATATTACAATAATAATTATAGCTCATAGATTGAGTATTGTTAAACAATGTGATAAAATTTTTCTAATAGAAGAAGGCAAACTTAAAAATGAAGGAACCTTTCAGGAATTAATAAGCAACAATAATAATTTAATATAAATAAATTTAGCTAAAAAAAAACATGC
>JAQBUY010000077.1 GCA_027623775.1 Pseudomonadota bacterium | reverse complement strand
TCTTATAGCCACGTCAGGTAAAGATGAATTAACCTGCTTCCATGTTTTATATGGATTAGCTACTAAAGTATCTTCTTTAGAAGTTAGATTAACATTATTTTTAGCTAAAGTTTTGTCAAAAGGAACAAAAGCAGTCAAAGCTTTTCCTAAATCAGCTTTAGATATTTTAAGTAAAGCTCCTTTTTTTGAATTAGCTACAACAATACCATCATAACCAACTTTAATTTCAGTTAATTTAACGCCATTTTTATCACAATAAGCCAATTCTTTAGCTTTCATTCTTGATGATGCATTGCCCATATCAATAAAATTTGTACCAACACCGTCACAAACACCTTTCTTACCAACAGAAGAACCTCCTGATTCTACAACCGGTGTTTTAAAATTTGGATTTTTTCCTAATTGTTCAGCAACTATTCTTGCAAAAGGAAGAACAGTAGAAGAACCAGCTAAGCTAAGATTATCTCTAGCTTGAGCAATGTTAGATATTACTAAACCAGCAAAAACACTAGCTATAATTAATTTTTTTTGCATTTAAAGCTCCGTTATAAAGGTTATGCTTCTAAAGTGAAGCAGGTACCTTATCAAGAATTAACGTTGCTAAAATATTACAGAAATATTACAGTTTTATTACAAAGATTTTATTAAAATACTGAAATGCTAAATAAATAATAAATAACGCTAGCCAAACACGCAGACGCTGGAACCGTAATCACCCAAGCCATTCCAATTGAAAATAAAAAATGTCTTCTCACTAATTTTCTTTTAACTTTAGAGCTATTATTATATTTTTTATTATTCGGATTTTCTAGATACTCTCTTAAAAAACCTATTCCAAAAATTGACCCTATTGCTATATGAGTAGAACTTACTGGCAAGCCAAGAGTAGTTGCTATTAAAACTGTTATAGCTGATGATAAAGCAACACAATATGCTCTTGGAGCATTTAACCTTGTTATTTTTTGTCCTACAGTATGTATCAATTTTGGACCAAATAATAAAAGTCCTAAAGCAATACCTATTGCTCCAATAACCATTACCCATATAGGTATTGAAACTTTGGAAGCAATTACACCGTCATTTGATAAAGTGCTTACAATAGCAGCTAACGGACCAACAGCGTTTGCCACATCATTTGCTCCATGTGCAAAGCATAATAAAGCAACTCCCATTAATAATGGTAAATGAAAAAGTGTATAAACGTCTTCTTTTTTATTTTTTAGATGCTTTATTTTATTTTTAATAAAAGGTTTAGAAAGAAAATAAGCTATAAATACAGATAAAAAAGTATATAAATATACCTCATTTGAGGTGGCTTTATAAATTTTTTTAAAACCTTTTAATGCCATATAAGCTGTAAAAGCACCTCCCATTAAAGCAATTAGAATAGGAAGCCATTTTGCTGATGCTAACATTTTATCTTTAACGTTTAAAATATTAATTGTAATTATATACAATAAAAGTGCTGAGATAACACCTCCAAATAAAGGTGAGATAACCCAACTAGCAGCGATAGCTCCCATAGTTTCCCAATTAACTACTGAAAATCCTGCTACAGTTAATCCAGCACCTAAAATGCCCCCTACAATAGAATGTGTAGTTGAAACAGGTGAATTTAAAAATGTCGCTAAATTTATCCATAAAGCAGCTGCCAGTAAAGAACTAAGCATTAAATATCTAAAGCTATTAATAGAAATTTCATTTCCAGGTGAAATAATTCCCTTCGATACAGTACTAACAACGTCCCCACCAGCTAACAAAGCACCTGATGTTTCGCAAATTGCAGCTATTGTAACGGCAGTTCCAACTGTAATTACTTTTCCCCCAACAGCAGGCCCCATATTATTAGCAACATCATTAGCTCCAATATTTAAAGCCATATAACCACCAACAATAGCGGCCGCTACCAATATAAATGTTTGTTCATTTCCAATAGAAACATAATGCTCAACAAGAACAGCTACCAAAACTAGGAATGTTACAGAAATTCCTAGAAAAATAAGAAATTTTTTTTGTTCTATTAACTTATCTTGATAATATTCAAATCTTCTTAAATCATTTACGTATCTAAATTGATTTTTATGATCTTTTTTAGTCATTTTAAACTCATATCTATTGAAAGAATAAATAAATTATAATTATAATTTATTTCATGTTTTTGTGAAAAGAAGGTTAAAAAAATCATATATTGCTAATGATATATCTGATTCTAAAGGAAAAGATAATACACCCATAACATTATAACCTAAAATTAATGGAATTAAATAAAAACGTATCATATATAAAAACCAAGCTACATATAGAGGTATCAGTCGTTCTATTAAAAAAGAAGGTGTAATAAAAGAAAATTTTTGAATAAGTGGGTTTGTGTACTTAACAAATACTTTCATGAAAAAAAAATCAGAATTATCTTGAAGAAACAAAGACATTCCAAATCTGCCAATAAGTGTCCACATTATCATTCCCAATGAATAATCAAGAATTATAACCCATAAAGGAAAACTACTCATGCTTTTCTCGTTTAAAAATTAGCAAAGCAGAGAAAAATATCTGCTTTGCTATAAAGTTATTATATATATTATTAATGTTCGTTATCTAACAAAGGTTTACCTTTAGCAACCCTTATTTGATCAACCATATCTTGAGTTGCTTTATCTGGCTCTTCAGTCATTAATGAAACAACAACCATTAGAATTAGACTAACCGGCATACCGATCATTCCAAACCTTAAACCATCTATACCTATCCAAGGTTCCATTCCAGCAAATTGAACCATATATAAGTATAAAGCTCCAGATCCAAATCCACCAATCATTCCAGCAATAGCACCAGCTCTATTTGCTCTTTTCCACCATACACCTAATATTAGAGGAAAAAACAAACCAGAATTTGCAAAACAAAAGGCCCAAGCAACAGCTCCTAATATCGAAGTTAATTTAAGAGATGCAACAAATGCTCCAGCAATACCAATTATCAATAATAAAATACGAGCTACTATAAGTCTTGTTTTTGTATTAGCTTTTGGATCAATGATTTTATAATACAAGTCATGTGACAAAGCATTTGCAATAGCAAGCAAAAGTCCGTCAGCAGTAGACATAGCAGCAGCTAATCCACCCGCCGCAACTAAACCTGATATTACATAAGGAAGACCTGCCATTTCTGGTGTAGCTAAAACAACAATGTCACCACGCATAAAAAACTCATTTATTTGCAGTATTCCATCATTGTTCCCGTCTATAACTTTTAAGAAACCAACATTACTCCATTGTTGTATCCACTCTAGATTATTTACACTAGCTATAGATTTACCAATAATACTGGTAGCTACGTTTGGATCTAATAGTGATAATTTAGTAAAAGTAGCCAATGCAGGTGCTGTTAAATATAGTAAACATATAAATAACAATGAAAAACCTACTGATTGTCTTGCAGCTTTTACTGATGATGTAGTGAAATACCTCATTATAACATGAGGTAAAGAAGCGGTTCCAGCCATCATACATAGAACTAAAGTAAAGAACTTCCATTTAGCCATAGCAGATGAACTTGCATCGTTAATCCCAACTTTTAGAGAAGACAGTTTTCCAGCGGCGGCTTGAGCCTCTGCTGTAGGCATTAACTGTTTAACTCCAAGAGCGGCTTCTAATTCTTGTACCCTTGCAACAGCATCAAACTGAGCTAAATGTGGTATTAATCCATAACCTAACTTATTAGACATCCAAAATACTGGAATTAAATATGCAACAATTAATACTATATATTGTGCAACTTGTGTCCAAGTAACAGCTCTCATACCACCAAGCATAGAGCAAAAAAGGATCCCAGATAAACCAATCCAAACACCCACTTCAAATGGAATTTGAAGCGCTCTAGAGGCTACAGTGCCAGTGCCGTTGATTTGTGCAGTCACATAAGTAAAAGAAGCTATAACTAAAATAAAAACAGCACAGAAACGAGCTAAGTTACCACCATAACGTGTCCCTATAAAGTCTGGAACTGTATAGCAACCAAACTTACGCAAATACGGTGCAATTAAAGATGCAACTAGAACATAACCACCAGTCCAGCCAACTAAAAAAGCCATATAAGGATATCCTTTAAGATAAATCCCACCTGCCATAGCTATAAATGAAGCTCCTGACATCCAGTCAGCAGCAGTTGCCATACCGTTATATACAGCAGGTACTTCGCGGCCTGCAACATAATATTGTCCAGTGTCCATTGTTCTGGATAAAACACCTATTAAAGCGTATATAAGAACTGTAAAAGCTACGAAGAGCCAACCAATCATAGTATTAGAAACTCCAGACCATTCTAAAATTGCCATTAAAATAACAAATCCAAGAAAACCTAAAGTGTAAATACTATAAACTTTTCCAAGGTTTTTAACAAAACCACCTTCTAATTTAATCATCTTATTTCTCCTCATCTTCCTGGAACCCAAATTCTTCATCTATCTTATTTTGTCGGCTTGCAAACCAAAAAACAAGTAAAGCAAAAGCAATTTGAGATCCTTGACCAGCCATATAGTATGCGCCTGGAAAAGAACTTGAATTTAAAAGATCACCGAACCAATGAACTGCAAAGCCAAAAAAAGCCCATATAACTAAAGTAATAGTTGTAAGCGATTTTGTTCGCTTCCAATGTCCGTCATATTTATTTGACATTGTGTTTCCCCCCATTTGTTTAAATCTTCTTTGAACTATTTAAAATAATAATAAATAATTCCCCCTTTTAAGAAGATAATAGTTAAAATTAATAGAATAAATCATAATAGTCAAAATATTATAGATAGACAGAGAGCTTGTTTTTTAACTTAAAAAATTTAAATCGGTGTTATTAATGAATTTAAAAAAAATTTTTCAAAAAATTGGGCTTTTAGAGAAAGATTCTATTGATGACGTGAATCAATTAATGAATTTTATTCACTCCCAATCAGCTTATGTAATGCAAATTTCTTTATATGAGTACATAAAAACCAGAGCTGGGACTCAATACCCAACATTATTTGAAAACGAAATTTACCTTAAATCAATGAAAATTGCTAGATGGCATATTTATTCCGGCTGTTTATCTGACATACTTATATACCTACTTTATCTAATTTGTGAAAATAATCATGAAAACTTTGGAACTAAAAAAAATAATATAATATTAATATTTAATAAAATTACGAAATCAAATAATCAGGATGATGTCTCTGTAGAAAAAATAAGTAAAATATTAAAAAACTTCTCTTCAAAAATTA
>JAQBUY010000076.1 GCA_027623775.1 Pseudomonadota bacterium | reverse complement strand
ATAAGATGATAAAATAAATATAAGAGAATAAAAGTAATCAAAAAATTAGAAAAAGTATTTATACTAAGCATATTTTTAATATTCATATTGATGATATAATTTAAACAAATAAAATAAATAGTTAATCAAAATATTTAATTTAGTTTAATTATATACGGTTTATAGACGACTAAGAAAAAATTTTATTTGAATTTCCGCTATAATCATTAACTAATTCAGATTCTTCTATTCTTAATAACTGATTATATTTTGACACTCTGTCAGATCTAGAAAGTGAACCGGTTTTAATTAATGGACAATTAGAAGCAACTGCCAAATCAGAAATAAAACTATCTTCAGTTTCTCCCGATCTGTGAGACATAATAGAAACAAAATTATTATTTTTTGCTAAATCAATCGTTTGAAGAGTTTCAAAAACTGTACCTATTTGGTTTAATTTAATAAGAATACTATTAGCTTGTTTAGTGTCAATACCCGTTTGAAGTTTTTGAATATTAGTTACAAAAAGATCATCTCCTACAAGTTTAATTTTTTCACCTAAGGAACTTGTAATATTTTTCCAACCCTCATAATCTTCTTCATCAAGAGCATCTTCTATGGAAAAAATAGGATAATTATCACAAATATTTTCATAAACTTTAATCATCTCATCTGTTGATAAACTTTTTCCTTCAAAATTATATTTTCCAGATTCAAAAAATTCACTAGAAGCAGAATCAAGAGATATTTTAAAATGATTATTAATTTGATATCCTGAAGTTTCAATTGAATCACAAATTATATCTAAAACCTCAATGTGAGATTTTAAGTTTGGAGCGAAGCCACCTTCATCACCGACATTAGTATTAAGATTTTTTAATTTTAAATTTTTTTTAATTTTTCCAATAACATCATGAGTAGCCGATAGTGCTTCTCTTAAATTTGAAAATTTTATTGGTAAAATCATAAATTCTTGAAAATCAACATCATTATCAGCATGCTGACCACCATTAATAATATTTAACATCGGAACTGGAATGCTTAAGTTATCATTCCCCTGAGATAAAAATATTTTTTTAAAATTTAAGTAAGACCAAGCTTTGTAATAAGCAAGACTTAAAGATAAGATTGCATTGGCGCCAAATTTTGATTTATTTTCTGTGCTGTCTAGAGATAATAAAAATGAATCAAATTCTTTGTAATCATTAAAATTACTATTAATCAGATGTGGGCTAATAAGTTTATTAACATTTTCAACAGCTTTTAATACGCCTTTTCCACTCATTCTACTCTTATCATTATCTCTAAGTTCTAATGCTTCAAATTTTCCAGTAGATGCGCCTGAGGGAACTAATCCAAAAAAAGGATCAGGATGTCCTTCAACAAGCATTTCACATTCAACAGTAGGATTACCTCTACTATCAAAAATTTCTCTAGCTTTAATATTTAATATTTTTACCATTTATCTAATCCTTTGCAGCTTTATTAATTTTATTAATAGATTTTATTAATTTTTCCATTTTATCTAAGTACACCATATTTGGGCCGTCACTTAGTGCCACACTAGGGTTAGGATGTGTCTCAATAAAAAACCCAGCAATTCTTAATGCAGATGCAGCTTTCGATAAAGGCAGAACGTATTCTCTAGCTCCCCCACTTTTTACTCCAAGGCCACCAGGAATTTGAACGCTGTGAGTTGAATCAAAAATTATAGGGTAACCAAAATTTTTCATTAATTCGATACCTTTAAAATCATTGACAAGATAATTATAACCGAAAGAATTGCCTCTTTCTGTAATAATGATTTTATTATTATTACGGTATTCAATTTTTTTTATAATATTTAAAACTTCTGAATGTGATAAAAACTGACCTTTTTTTACATTGACGATTTTGTGTGTATCGGCTGCAGCAATAATTAAGTCTGTCTGCCTAGATAAAAAAGCCGGTATTTGAATAACATCTATGTATTCAATTAATTTAGATATTTGAGAAGTTTCATGGACGTCGGTAGTGACAGATAATTTAAAATCTTTTTTTATAGATTTTAAAACGTCCATAGCTGCATTTAAAGACATTTTTGAACGAAGAGAACTATGAGAACTTCTATTTGCTTTATCAAAACTACACTTGAAAATTAAATTAAATTTATATTTTTTAGATAATGAAGAAAGTTTTGTAGCTACTTTGTATACCATCTTATCATTCTCTAGAAGACAAGGTCCTGATATAAGAGTTAATCGATCAGTATCATTTTCAATAGTGAAATTAGATAATTTAATTTTTTTGTTCATTACTTTTATTATGAGAAGATTTTATGAAAGATAAAAATATTGGATGTGGCTTAAAGGGTTTTGATTTTAACTCGGGATGAAATTGGACTGCTAAAAACCAAGGGTGGTTTGTATTTTCAACTATTTCTAGTAAATTTTTATCTTTTGATATTCCTGAAAATTTCATTCCTTTTTTTTCTATTGTACTTTTAATTTTTGGATTAACTTCATATCTATGTCTATGTCTTTCGTTTATTTTATTAGTTTTGTATATTTTATATGCAAGAGTATTTTTTGAAATAAAGCATGGGTATGATCCTAGTCTCATAGATCCTCCTAGATCAGCCTTTTCATTTCTCTTTACAAGTAATTTTTTGTTTTTCCATTCCGTCATTAAAGAAACTACGTTAGTTTTGAATTTACCAAACTCAGAACTACCAACATTCTTCATTTTTAAAACATTCCTACAGTATTCTATGATCGCTAACTGCATACCAAGACAAATTCCTAAAAAAGGAATGTTATTCTCTCTGGCAAATTTTATTGCTTCAATTTTACCTTTTATTCCTCTACCGCCAAAACCTCCTGGAATCAGTATGCCATTGGCATTTTTTAAAAGTATTTTAGCTGTTTTGGAATTGATAGTTTCTGAATCAATCCAATTAATTTTAACAACAACCTTATTGTGCACACCAGCATGATAGATAGCTTCATATAAAGATTTATAACTATCTTTTAAATCTATATATTTTCCTATTATTAAAATTTGAAGTTCTTCTTTGGCAATAGATTCTAATAATTCAAAATTTTTCCATATTTTTAAATCTAATTTTTTTGGTGTTTTGATTTTAAGTTTCTTAATAACTATTTCATCTAACTTAGACTTACTAAGTAAAGACGGGACCTTATAAATACTAGGAACATCATAAGAAGGGATAACTGATTGTTTTGAAACATTACAAAATAAGCTAATTTTAGCCAGCTCATTATCGGAAATTTTTTTGCTACTTCTACAAACAATAACATCAGGCTGAATACCGGAATTTAAAAGTTCTTTAACTGAATGTTGGGTTGGTTTTGTTTTAAGTTCACCAGAAGATTCAAGATAAGGAAGTAAAGTTAAATGAATTAATAATGTATCTTCCGGCTTTTCATTTTTAAATTGTCTTATAGCTTCTAGGAAAGGAAGACTTTCAATATCTCCAACAGTTCCGCCTATCTCACAGATAACAACTTCATTATCCTTAACGTTTAATTTAACAGAAGATTTAATCTCATCAGTAATATGTGGTATCACTTGTACAGTAGATCCTAAATAAAGACCTTTGCGTTCTTTATCGATTACTGATGAATAAATTTTTCCAGATGATATTGAATCGTTTTTAGAACAATTTATATCAGTAAATCTCTCATAGTGACCTAAATCTAAATCAGTTTCTGAACCATCATCGGTTACAAAAACCTCACCGTGCTGATAAGGGCTCATAGTGCCCGGATCTACATTTAAGTAAGGGTCTAATTTTCTAATTTTTAAATTAACTCCTCTTGATCTCAATAGTGCTGCAAGTGAGGCTGTGACTATTCCCTTACCTAATGATGAAACAACACCTCCGGTAACAAAAATTAATTTCACTTCAGGGGAACTTCAGGAATTTTTTCAGATAGTTTTTCGTCAATTTCAATTTCATTAGCAATTTTTTGTAAATCAATTTCAGGAGCGTAAGTCCTATTCATATATGCTGCGGTTCCCAAACACCAAAATAAAAAGAAAAAAGCAATGATATAGGTAATCCTAGTAATGCCTCCATTTTTTTTTGGAGTTGTCATTCCGCCAGTTCCAATAGTACTTTGGGTGCCCAATCCTAAACTTCCACCTTCAGTTTTTTGAAACAATATTATTAGAACTAAAACAGCCCCAATAATTGCACTTACTATAAGAAATATATTAATCATAATTTAAATTTATTAATAAAAGATTTTTTAATTGAAGCTGATCCAACTAAAAAACCATCCAATTCCTTAATTTTAGAAAGTTGTTCTAAATTTTCAGAATTAACGGAACCACCATATAAAATTTTAAGTTTTTTAAAAGAATAATCTTTTAAGAAAAATTTAATAAAATCAACAATTTTAGAAATTTCATCATTAGTTGGAACCATTCCAGATCCTATTGCCCATAAGGGTTCATAAGCAATCAAAACTTCACTATATTGTGTATTTTTATCAAATGTTTCAATTATTTGTTTTTTAAGATAGTCGTTTGTTAGTTTTTTTTTATATGTATTTAAATCTTCTCCTAAACATACTATTGGAGTAATTTTAGTATCAAGAGCAAGTTTAAGCTTACGATTAACAATAGAGTTATTTTCTTTTCTATATTGCCTAACTTCAGAATGGCCTATTAGAGCATAATTAATATTATTTTCGCTCAAATCAAAAATAGGTAAAAATGAAGTAAAACCACCCTTTCCATAAAGATCAAAATTTTGTCCAGCAAAATTAACATTTTTGTATTTATTTTGTAGAAACCCTAATGAAAGTAAACTAGGTGCAACAATAAGATTATATTTATTCTTAAAATTAGTTTTTGAGATGAATTTTGTTAAAAAATTAGACTCATCAAAGTTTAGATAAGATTTCCAATTAAAAATTATAAATTTCATAAATATCTGATAGAAATAACACTTTATTTCAAACTATGAAAACAAAAATTATAACAATATTCTTTAGTACCATATTGGCAGGAAGTTTCTTATTTATGGGCTTTAGTAGATTTATCGCTCCTGACTATATATTAAAAATAGATAGTGATAAGGTTACAACAGCTGAATTCAATCAGCTATTTAGTGAATATAAAATTAATTCCAATCTTCAGAAATTAAATCCACAAGAAGAAATAGTAGCTAAAATCAATTATATAGAACAATTAATTAATGAAATTTCGCTAAAAAAATACCTTAATGAAAAAATAAAACTAAATGAAAATTCAATAATGACCGTTTTAAAAAAAACATTAGGGGAAAATCAGAAAATTAGTCAATTCTCAACATCTCAATTTCAAAAAGTTATTG
>JAQBUY010000004.1 GCA_027623775.1 Pseudomonadota bacterium | reverse complement strand
ATATTTAATTTAAAATAATCAGCTATCTTTAACCAAAATATTTCTTTATTCTGTATTGACCATTTCCAGAGCTTATCGTAATTCAAGAAATTAATTTTTAAATCTTTTTTTATAAATTCCTGAAAGTCGAAAAGATTTGTTTTTTTAATATAGCTGTCTTTAGGGAACCAAAGAGCTTTCATTATTTACCAATCAGTAATTGAATTTTTTCCTTAAGAAAATTAGGAATTTTTGAAGGTTTATGATGTTTATCAATACAAACAATGACAATTTCAGCTTTTAATATCAGATCTTCATTACGGAATATATTTTGATTTAATATAAAGGAGGCATTTGAGATTTTTTCAAGAGATGTTCTTACTTGCAAAATGTCCTCTAAGTTTGCTGATTTTATATAATCTAGATTACAAATTTTAACTATAAATCTGCAATCATGTTCGGTATGAAGTATTTTTAAACTGGTGCCGCAGGCATTAATCATTTTAGTCCTTGCTCGTTCAATAAATTTTAAATAATTTGCGTAATAAACAACACCTTCAGCATCAGTATCTTCGTAATATATTTTAATTGAAAAATTAAAGGTATTAGTTGTACTTAAATTAACATTCATATTTTTAAAAATGGTTTAATTGGATAAGTAATCTCATCATATTTTTCTAAATAGAAATATTTTTTAACCATAAAAATAATTAAGTTATCTATTATAAACCAATGAAATGATTATAAAAAATGATGGATAATACAAGTACAACGAGAAAAATATTGATACCTAAAATAACTTTGCCTCCTGTGCCCATTTTTGTTAGCTTCGGAATTTTAATCATATTTGTATCTTAGCAGAAATTTATACCTTTTGAAGCATACTTATTGTATTGATATATTAATTCTGGTTTCGTGGTGAAATGGATATCATTCAAGGTTTCGACCCTTGCGTTTCAGGTTCGAGTCCTGACGAAATCGCCAATTTCTATTTATTCGAAATAACTAATAAAGAAATTGTTTTTAGAATTAGGCATTTCATAAAGTTGTTTAACTAATAAGTGGTCTTTCAAAGGTTTGATAGTTTGTTCATAACGATGGATCATTATAATTTTTTTATTTTGAAGTTGATCAACAGTAATAGGCATTAGCATTTCAAAATGATTGCCTGGGTGACCTCCAGTTGATAAATATCTCATTTTATCTTGCTTGGATGGTAAATGGTAAAGAAATTTTGCGATATTCATTCGGTCATCAAAAACTATATAATCAGATAATAGTGAATCGTCTAAAAATTTAATTTCAGTTGAAGCGCCCTCCATTCCTTGAAGTTTATTAAAAGGCGAAATATTGGGAGGGTTGATAATAAAAAAACTTACTAGAAATAAAACCATCACTCCAAGTGTGGCATTGATATAAAGTAGTTTTTTATTTTTTTGGTACATTATGTTTGATGCAATCATTCCTATTCCTATAAAAGCAACTGATGACCAATTAGCATTGGCCCTACTGATAAAACTTTGAATAGTTATTAATATAATAATAGGAAGGGAATAAGAAATTTCAAATGCGTAAGACTGATAGAAGTTTTTAAATTTTACTAGACCCTTTAAGTAGAGAAAAAAAACAATAGGAGTAGCTATAAAAAACTGACTTATAATAAAATTAAATAATTGCTCAAAATTAAATAGTGTAACACCCCAGTTAAAGTTATCACTTGTATGAATGAAAGTAACCCAGTTAGTACTATAGACCCAGTAAATATGTGGACTAATAAATAAAGAAACAAAAAATGCAATAATTAGAATATTTTTAATTAATTTTTTTTTATTTTCACTAAGAATGATTAAAAAAATACTACATACAAAAAAATAAATCATTGCATACTTCGCATAAAATCCTAATGCAATAAAAACACTTGTTAGAACTATCTGTTTGAATGAATTATCATTCAGAGAGAGTTTAAAAAAATATAAAGAAAGTGACCAAAATAATAAAAGAAATGGATCTGTTGAAATAACATTAGATGAAAGGCTGACTGCAAAGAAAAGTAAATAAGAAATAGAAAGCCATATACTTTCTTCCTTATTTCTATTAAACCCCCTAGAAAGATTAAACAAAACAATTGAAGTTAAGATATGAGCAAGAAGAGATGGAAACTTAAGAATAAATACCGAACTTCCAAAGAGTGAAGTGAATAAAGTTATTACCCAGGCAACTAGTGGTGGTTTTGAATAATACCCCCAATCAAAATATGTACTCCAATACCAATACTGAGTTTCATCACCCTGTGGCTCTAATGGAGATATGGCTAAACTTATAATTCTTATGAAAAGAATAAAAAAAACAAATAATAATAAGTAATTATTTGTTTTTAAAAAATACGATTTTATCAACATTTAAATTATCAGGTAATTGAGAAAAGAAATCAAATAAGATTTTAACAATAAAGTGCGTAATCATGAAGCTCATTATCACATCACTAAAAAAGTGACCACCTTCCATGATACGGGTTATTCCAATTAATATAATTAATAAATAAGCAAATTTATTTAAATTTGGCTTAGAGAAAACTAAAATTAGAGCCAGTAATAGGGTATAAGCAGACACGTCACCTGAAACAAAGCTACAATTCTGATCACAGTGTGAAACTTTTAACCAAGGTATTGAGAATGGCTGATCTCCACCAAAAAGAATAGTGTCATTAGGTCTAACTCGCCCCCAAAGATTTTTTAAAATAACATTTACAATCAAACCTAATGAAAGAAATGATGATAAAAAAAGATAAGCTAAATTATTTAACGTTAAAGATAAGAAATTTTTTCTAGTAATAATCCAGTATGTTGTTCCAATAATCGGTATGAAAAAGACTGCTAAAACTATTATAGGAAGAAGAATGTCACGTAAAAGATAAACATTCCAATCAAATGAGTTAGCAAAAAAACTCCCATTCCCTTTATAAAAAATCCCACTCACAGATATATCTATTGTTGGAAATATAAAAAATATTATTGAAATGAAAATTATAATTAAAAAATATTTTAAGTAATAATGGGTCATAATAATTTTTAAATAGTACTCACGAAAAAAATTTGAACAAATAGAGGATATTTGAGAAATATAAGTGTTTGGAAGAAATTCTTCTTTTTTAATAAATAATCTTTCTTGGATGAAAAATTTATTTCTTAAAAAAATAAACGTAAAATAAGAAATAGCACAACCAGCAATGACATCACTTAGATAGTGAGCGCCAATTATTAACCTTGTCAGAGCTATCAAAATACCAAAAGAAATTATGTATTTTTTAATTACAGGAAACGAAAAATAAAAAACAAAGACAATACTAAAAATAGTTGATGTATGCCCAGAAGGAAAAGAATGAAAACTAGAGTCAAAAGTAAATAGATTAAGATCTAAAGATTCATGATCAAAAAATAACATTTTAGGTCTAGGTCTACCAACAAGATGTTTTAGAATTTGTGTAACAATTCCACTAAGAATAATATTATAAAAAATAAAAACATTTAAATCATATAGATTTTTAAAAATGGGAGATATATTTTTCCTAACTCGTAAGATTAAGAAAAATAATGCAATGAATAATAGATAATACAATGAGTCGCCAAATTTAGTAACTGTATGAAAAAATGATTTAAAAGGTTCGTTAAAGCCATAAAAAAATAATGTTAATTTTGTGTCTATAAGAAAAGAAAACAAAATCGATATTAAAAAAAAGAATAATATTTTTTTATCTTTGAATTCTAAATTTTTAAAAAAATGCATTATTTTGAAAAATTTAAATTAATTTTTTTCCCATTAGAATAGTTAAAAAAAGTTTGATTTGTTGAGGATATATTATTTATTGGCATATTATCTAAATCAGAAACTTGTATTTGAATATTACAATCGCTTGTCAATTTATAATTTTCATAAAACTTAAATATTAAACTTGGTTCATTAATTCCATATATATTAATATTATAATCTTGGCCACATTCATAATGCCTATTTATAAAGTCTTCAATTCCATCAGCAATCCATATATTTTTATGTAAAATAACTAAATTAGCTACAGTTATTAACACTAAAAAAGAAGATGAAAGTGATGATAGTTTCACTACATTTAATAAGGATTGATTATTTTTAAAGAATATCGGGTTTAAAATTAATGGAATGATCATAAATCCATAATAGAAGAGAGATTGATTATTTCTTTTTTCACCTGTTATTTCGTAAGCTTTTAAATCCATTAATACGAACATAATGACAAAACTAATATTTAACCCTAATAATATCTTACTCCATTTAAATTCTATGAATTCAAGAGTTCTTGATAAATAAATTGCCATTAACGGAACTACAGGCAAAATATAATGAGGAAGTTTAGTTGGAATTATCTCTAATAATAATAAAAATATAAAGATAGAACATAAAATCATAAGAAGATTCTTATCCCAATTAATTTTCTTAAAAAAATTATAAAAAATTCCAATTATCAAAAGTGGATAAATGGGGAATACAATTAAAAAAGATCCTAATAAGTAATAACCAAAAATACCGCCATGAGATTCTTGAGTTGCTATTAATTTACCACCAAAATCTTTTATTAATGATTGCTGAAAGAATTGTCCTTCTGTTAAAATATTATAAAGAAGTGCTAAAAAAATAGATATAAAGATAACAATAGATAAATTTGAAAGTTGTATTATTTTTTTCTTAACTGGAATATTTAAATCTGCTAATTTGAAAATAAGAACTATTCCTATAATAATTAAAAATATGGGTCCTTTAATTAACATTGCAATAAGACTTGTTATAATAAAAAAAATATGAGAATAATTTTTTTCTTCCTGAAAACATTTTATAAAATAATAATAAGACATTAATGAAAATGCCGTATAAGCCATATCTGTAGTTGCCTGTAAAGATTCAAATATAACAATGACTGTTCCAGCTAATGCTGTCAGAGGAATCATTGTATTTAAATCATAAAATAATAATCTTGCTAATTTATGAGTAAATAAAAGCATCAGTATGAGACTTAAAAAAGATGGAATTCGAAACATCCATATTTCCTTGTCTAGAAAATTATTAAAAATTTTATAAGATGCAAATTGCATCCAGTAAATTCCTGGGGGTTTTTTTAATCTTAAACTTTCATCAAATTTAAGATTGATAAAATCATTGGTTTCTGAAATTTGAAAAGATGTTTGTGCGTACCGAGCTTCATCTCTGTCTAAAACAGGCGTGATGTAAATCATGATGGCAATACAAATAAGAGAGAAAAACATTACCAATAAAATCGGAGTGTTGACTATGATTCGGTGAATGAGATTAAGCATTGAATTATGATATCTATCTATAGTAGATCATGACCTTATAATTAACAATATATAGTACAATTTGCAAATTTCTTGATATGTATTTCGATTAAATCTATGATGAAATTTAGGTATTTATATCTTTTTTTTTTGCAGACTAAAGTAAATGGCTTTTTTCTTAATGGTCATTTTTTCCTTCAAAAAGGGTCAAAAGTCTTACTTCTGGCCCTTTTTTTTTGTTCTTTTTATTAAATAATCCAATAAGATAATATCTCATGTTTAAATTAATTTTAATGTTTCTCTGTTTTTTTTCTGGTTACTTTATTGCTGATTTAGAAATTATAAATATCCCTTTTGATCAAATGCCTTACTTTGAAGATCTTTATGAAAAGGCGGAATAATTAATTATGGATACTTCTCATATTCTTTACGGATTTACCGATCTCAAGAATCTAGATTCTCATGGTCCAATTGTTTTAAATAAAGCCAAGGGTGCTTACGTCTATGATACGAAAGGGAAAAAATATTTTGATGGAAATTCAGGTCTCTGGAATTCTGTTGTAGGATTTGATCATCCTAAGATGATTGCTACAGCTCAAAAACAATATGAAGAGTTGTCAGGATATCATGCTTTATTTGGAAGAATAACTGAACCAGCTATTAATCTAACAAATAAACTTATTGAAGTTTCTCCTTTTGATGAAGGTAAAGTTTTTTTTACAAACTCAGGTTCTGAAGCTAATGATACTGCAGTTAAATTATTATGGTTTATGAATTGGCATAAAGGCTTACCAAAAAAAAGAAAAATTATAACTCGATATAACTCCTATCACGGGGTTACCGTTGGAGCTGCATCAATGACAGGCAAACCCTATAATGATGTTTTTGGATTACCTCTATCTGACTTTATTAGATCAGCATGCCCTCACTATTGGAAATTTGGCAAAGAAGGAGAAAGTGAAGAAGATTTTTCCTTAAGAATGGCACAGGACTTGGAAGATGTTATTGCAAAAGAAGGTGCCGATACAATTGCTGGTTTTTTTGCTGAACCTGTCATGGGTGCGGGGGGAGTCATACCTCCATCAAAAAACTATTTTCAACTTATTCAACCTATTTTAAAAAAACATAATATTCCATTGATTGCAGATGAGGTTATTTGTGGTTTTGGAAGAACAGGAAATTTATGGGGCTCTATTACCTATGATATTAAACCTGATATGATCATTGCATCTAAGTGTATAACGTCAGGTTTTTTTCCTCTAGGTGCTGTGATTACCGGAGAGGAAATTACAAAAGAATTAATGGATGCATCCTATGCAGCAGAAGAATTCCCACATGGATTTACAGCTGGGGGTCATCCGGTCGGATGCGCTTTAGCACTTCAGGCCATTGATATTATTATTGAGGAAAAATTATTAGAAAATGTGAGAAAACTCGAACCACTTTTTATGGGCGGATTAAAAAGTTTTGAAGATATGGAGTTTATTGGTGAAGCTAGAGGAATTGGATTAATGGGCGCACTAGAGATGGTTCAAGATAAAAAAACTAAAAAGCCTTTTGATGGTCATATGAATATGGGAGAAAGAGTAGCAAACAAAGCAATTGAAAAGGGCTTGATATGTAGACCACTAGGCCCTTCAATAGTTTTATGTCCTCCCTTCATAACAACTCCTGAACAAATTGATTTTATGTACTCAACTCTTAAAGAAACTTTAAATGAAGTTTTTAATGAAATTAAAATTAGTAACTAAACTTTTAAAATAACAGAGCCAGTAGTCCTACGATTTTCGATTTCGTCATGAGCTTGACCTAAGTTTTCCAAGTCATAAGTATTATTATATTGAATATCCATTTTATTTTCTTTGATCATTTTAAATAAAATCGCGGTAGCATTATCTAACCATCCAGGAATAGGAATAAAGTGAAATAAAGTTGGTCTAGAAAGAAAAAATGACCCTGCTTGTAAATCACTTATTTTCAAATCTGTGTATACGCCAGATGATTGTCCAAAGCTGATTAACGTCCCATGTTTTTTAAGACAACCGAAAGAACCTGACATTGTAGTCTGTCCGACGCTATCAAAAACAACATCGACCCCTTCACCATTAGTGAGATCCATTACAACCTTTTGAAAATCTTCTTTGTTGTAATTGATGACGTGCTCATACCCATGTTGTTTCGCAAGTGAACATTTCTCATCTGTTCCAGCAGTCCCAATTGTTTTGATACCTAAAGACTTTAACCACTGGCCAGCAATTAAACCTACACCGCCAGCTGAAGCATGAAATAAAACAGTTTCGTGTCCTTTAATTTTATAGCTATCGTTTAGCAAATACTTAACTGTAAGTCCTTTAAGCATAACGGCGGCTGCTTTATCAAAAGATATAAAGTCTGGTATGTGAACAACTAATTCTTGCTCAATAGTTCTATGGGATGTGTAGGCACCATTTGTTTTTAAAAAAGCAACTCTGTCACCAATTTTAAATTTTGTAACTTCAGATCCAATCTTTTCAATAACGCCAGCGCCTTCCGAACCTAAAACTAAGTTCATATTATTACTTTCAACTGGCCATGGATAAATACCTTTACGAATATAAATATCAATAAAATTGATGCCTATTCTTTCATTTTTAATAACAATCTCATTAGCCTTGGGTATTTCTAATACAAATTCTTTTTTAATTAAAACAGATGAATCGCCTGGTTTGCTAGCTTGAATACAGTATGGCATTGAGAAATTAGAATAATTCATCATAATCCTACATACAACCATGTTTTTAAATTAATAAGTGTTAACATATTAATATGAGTTCTTATTTCAGAAAAGTAGGTTAAAGATTTATTTAAAATTTAAATCACTTGAAAAATTTTTAAAAAATCCCATATATAAATTGTAGGTGCCATGAAGGACCTACGTAACGCAGGTTAATACTGCAGATTAAATTAACGCTTTAAGGAGGTTAATTATGACTACATTTGACTTATCTCCATTGTGGAGAACAACCGTTGGTTTCGATGAGTTTGATAGACTTTTCGATACTGTATTTTCATCAGAAACTAAGACTAATACTTATCCACCCTACAATATTGTTAAAACAGATAAAAATAATTATCAAATTACAATGGCAGTAGCGGGATTTGATGAGAGCAATATAAATATATCTTTAGAAGAGAACCTTTTGGTTATCAAAGGAGATAATAAATCTGGAAATGACTTAGATGAAAATGTTGAATACTTACATAGAGGCATAGCTACGAGAAACTTTGAGAGACGATTTGAAATAGCAGACACAGTAAAAGTAAATGAAGCTGATTTAAAAAATGGTCTTCTTGTTATTGGTTTGGAAAGAGAAATCCCAGAACATAAAAAACCAAGAAAGATTGAAATCAGCTCTAACTCAAAAACTATTAGTGCCTAGTAAATCCAACGGGTCTATCTAAAATTAGGTAGGCCCTTTTTAAATAACTAGGAACATGTAACCACTTGAGAAGTTTCATGACTTTTAACAATATTATTAATTAATTTTAGGGTTTTAAATGAATCAAAAATACTAGTTTCGGGCTGTGAATTAGTATCAATAGCTTCAATTAGTGAAAACATTGGCCCTACAAAAGAATCATGAAACCATCTACCATCTAAATCTTTTTCTATTTGAATGAGGCCATTGGATGTCAGTGAGCTAAAAGAGATTTTATCTTTAAAATTAGATCCATCACCAACCATTGAGCTAATTTTTCCATGGCATATACCTTTGTCGCCTTCAATCTCGAACCCTGCTACCCACTCATCAGAAGGTAAAATTGAGTCATGATTAATATTTAAATATCCATAAAGATTATCTGGATACTCAAAATTGACATATGTTCTTGAAGGTTTATTTAAAATGCTCTTAGGATGTGTCAATAATTTCGAGTTTATTGTCAGAGGTTCTCCAAAAAGGTATCTAATTGAATCGATATAATGGATGGAGTTATACCAAAGCTCTGGATATTGAATTTCATTTATTAATGTTATATTTTGTGAATGAACTAATTTTTTAATAAAAGAGGAGGATTACTATGAATACAGTAAGCAAATTATTAATAATTTTATTATTAACAATTTCAAAAGGATCTTTTGCCGCTGACTACACTTTCAAATTTGGAACTGTTAGTGCGGATGGAGAGCCTTTACTTGATGCTATGAGACAAATGTCAGAAAATATTGTAAGTCGTTCTGATGGGCGGATTGCGATCGATGTTTATGGTGGAGGGGTATTAGGTACTAACAAGGA
Source organism: Pseudomonadota bacterium (assembly GCA_027623775.1). Lineage (GTDB taxonomy): Bacteria > Pseudomonadota > Alphaproteobacteria > HIMB59 > HIMB59 > HIMB59. The sequence goes on along the minus strand of JAQBUY010000004.1, from coordinate 22,817 downwards.
AGTTTATGAACAAATTAAAAATGGCGCTATGGTAATGACGATTGCTGATTTTGGTTATTTAGCTGATTATGTTCCCGATCTTGGAATAATAGCAGGTCCATATTTATTACCGGATCCTAGTGATATGGAAAAGATTTTATCATCTGATTGGTATGCAGAAACCTCAGCTAATCTTTCAGCTTTAAGTGGCTTAAAAGTTACAGCTGCTAACTGGTTTTTTGGTGCTAGACATATTATAACCGATAAACCTGTTAAACATCCGGATGATATGAAAAATGTTCCTATTCGTGTTCCACCCAACATTATGTGGGTAAAAACATTTGAATCTATGGGCGCAAATGGTACTCAAGTTGCATGGGCTGAAGTTTATGGAGCTCTTTCAACTGGTTTAGTTGATGCTGCGGAGGCTCCAATTGCGTCAATTGTAGGTGCTAAACTTTATGAGCAAAGAAAAGTAATTTCAATGACAGGCCATTTTAAAGCATTTGTTGCCCCAATGATGAATGCTGAAATTTTTGACAGTATGCCAGAGGATCTTCAAAATATTATTATTGAAGAATCCATTAATTCTGGGAAATACATGACAAAGCTTATTATTGAAGGTGAGGAAAAGCTTATCCAGGATCTACAAAATAATGAAGGAGTTACTTTTGTCAGAGCTAGTGAAATTGATATTTCAGCTTTCCAAGATGCTACAGCTCCAACATATGATGTCTTTCCTGAGTGGTCAGACGGTTTATATGAAAGAGTATCGTCAATATTAAAATAATTATTATTTTCAAAAACTGCTGGGAAAATAATCCAGCAGTTTTTTATTTATAATTGTATGAGATTTATCATTAAAAATTTAGAGGAAATTATTGCCGCTATAGCAATATGTATTGTAGTTCTTGCTGCTTTCTATGGTGTGATTAGTAGATATATATTAAATAATCCTGTTAATTGGTCTAATGAATTGGCTACGATTTCTTTCACTTGGGCTGTTTTTTTAGGCGCTGCTGCTGCTTGGAAAAGTAATAAACATATTCATCTAGATTTAGTTTATAATTTTCTACCCAATATATTAAAAAAAATATCTGATTGGTTAAAGTTTCTTATATTAACAATATTTTTTGTATTTTCTTTATATTTAGCAATTAAATTCACAATCACCGCTTATAATAAGCCTACTTCTATTTTAAGAATACCATTTAGTTATGTAGACTTACCTGTAGTCCTATTTTTTTTAAGTTTAATAATTCGATCGTTGCAAAAATTTAAAAAATGATCTTTCTTCCAATAGTAATATTTTTTTTTCTACTTTGTATAAGAGTGCCAGTTGCATTTTCAATAGCAATTGGCGCATTATCTTTCTTTATTTCGGATAGTGGAATTCCTACATACATTTTTATTCAAAGATTAATTTCTCCAACTTTATCGTTTCCATTATTGGCAGTTCCATTTTTTATAATGACTGGCGTAATTATGAATTACTCAGGAATTACAAAAAGGATAATGAATTTAGCAGATACATTAGTTGGACACCTGATAGGAGGACTTGCCCAAATAAATATTTTGATGAGTACATTGATGGGAGGAATGTCAGCATCTTCAAACGCTGATGCTGCTATGCAAAGTAAAATTGTTGTACCTGAAATGATCAAACGCAATTATGGACCAGGATTTTCAGCTTCTATTACAGCCTGTTCAGCAATTATTGCTGCAATAATCCCACCTGGAATAGCTCTGGTTTTATATGGTTTTATGAGTGGAACTTCTATTGGGAAGCTTTTTTTAGCAGGAATACTTCCAGGAGTTTTTCTATGCATCGTTCTTATGGTCACTGTACGTTTTATGGCTGGCAAAAAAAAATATGAACCAAGCAGAAAAAAAAAAGCTAGTTTAAAAGAAGTTTTTTTAGCGTTGAAAGAGTCATTTTTCGGATTACTTATACCTATAATAATTGTTGGAGGTATTAGATTTGGGGTTTTTACACCAACAGAAGCAGGTGCAATTGCAGTAGCTTACTCTTTACTAGTGGGCTTCTTTATTTATAAAGAGCTTAAACTTAGTACTATACCGAAAATAATAAATGAAAGCGTAATCGCTACTAGCGTCATATTACTAATTATTTGTGCAGCTTCTTCCTTTGGATATTATTTAACTTGGGAAAAAATTCCAATAATTTTAGCAGAATTTATGGTGAATATTTCATCAAACCCAATAGAAATATTACTAATAATGAATTTATTTTTATTAATACTAGGAATGTTTGTTGAAGGAACTGCAGCATTAATTTTACTTACCCCAATACTTGTTCCTATAACGAATACATATGGAATTGATCCAGTGCATTTTGGTATAGTTTTTATTTTAAATTTAACAATAGCTGGTGCGACTCCACCAGTAGGGACTTTAATGTTCACTACTTGCTCAATTAGTAATGTTAAAATTGAAGATTATGTAAAAGAAGGATACCCATTTATTTTAGCAACAATTTTTGCTTTATTGTGTATTACCTATTTTCCAATAATAAGCTTATTTTTACCTAATTTACTTATGTGAAATTTTATAATATTTATTAACTCTCTCTCTAAAATATCATCCATCATATAAAAACTCCTTAAATACTTTTTCTTAAATGACAGAAAGAGCATGTAAGGAGTTTATAAACTTGGTCTAGTGATAATTTTCTTAATTAAACTAGTTGTGAGGCTACAAATTCCCAGTTAGCCAAATTATCTAAAAAAGCTTTGAGATAGTCAGGCCTTCTATTTCTAAAATCTATGTAATAAGAGTGTTCCCATACATCACATCCAAAAATCGGCTTCATTCCGTCAACCAAAGGATTTGATGCATTTGCAGATTTAGTAACCACAAGTTTACCATTATCAATTGCTAACCAGGCCCAGCCTGATCCGAATTGAGTCACACCAGCTTGGATAAAATCTTCTTTGAATTTATCAACACTTCCAAAATCAGAAATAATTCTATTTTCTAATTCAGAAGGCATAGCTCCACCACCATTTGGCTTCATACATTGCCAGAACATAATATGATTCCAATGCTGTCCAGCATTATTAAAAATACCGGCTTTTGATGCATCACCACTAGTTTTAGTAATTATATCCTCTAGAGAAGCATTAGCTAAGTCATTATCTTTTGTTAAATTATTTAAATTAGTAATATATGTTTGATGATGTTTTCCATGATGAAACTCTAAAGTTTCAGCCGACATAATTGGCGCAAGGGCATCATTTTCGTAGTTAAGTTTTGGTAATTCAAATGGCATGATAACGGTTCCTTTTCTTAATTTTAAAACACTATTAATACTATAATATTACTCATTCTAAAAGGTAGATTATGAAAAAAATTATTACAATTCAGTCAAATGTACTTAATGATTTAGTTGGAAATCAGGCGGCTTCTCTTATTTTAGGCAATTTAAGCTATCAGGTATTACAAATTCCAACAATTATTTTATCTTCTCACAAAGGAAATAAAAATTTCATTGAAATACCCATTAATCAAAATATACCTCTTTTATTTTTTAAAGCATTTCAAAAATTATATAAGCTGAATCATGACGATATTTTTTTAGTAGGGTATATTCCTAATAGCAAAATTGGGTGCTCTGTCCTTCAGATTATTAAAGGACAAAAAAAAGTTGTTGTCGATCCAGTCATTGGCGATATCGACACAGGAATTTATATTAGTAAAGAAGTGATTAATTTTTTACCTAAAATTATCAAAGAGGCATCACATGTTTCATTAAATTTTTTTGAATGGTCAACTTTGGAAAAAAAAAATTATAAAGATTATAAATTCAATACTATTGCTAAAGATGCTAAAAATTACTGCAAAAAAAATAATAAAATATTATTTATCAGGAGCATTATTGGTCCCAAGAAAAATTTAATTAATATGATCGTATCTAATAAAAATTGCTTTTACATCGAGACACCTAATATCAAATTTAAAAAAAGAATTGATGGTGCTGGAGATATATCTACTGCCTTATTTACTCATCATGTATTTAACAATGTGAATCTCAAAAAAACTTTAGAACTCACAACTAATTTAATGTTTAAAATTATTAAAAATATAAAAGGTGATAAAATTACTACAGACGATGTGATGAATAAAAATAGTATTTATAAATTTAAAGCTAAGAGCTTAAATAATCTTTAATTAATATTTCTGCAATTTGAACGGTATTTAAAGCTGCACCTTTTCTTAAATTATCTGAAACACACCAAAAATTTAAACCATTGGCTATTGTTTTATCTCTTCTGATTCTACTGATATAAACTGGATCTAAACCAGCCACTTCAACAGGAGTGACGTATCCTTCATCTACTCTAAAATCAACAACCTTTAATCCTGGCGCAGTTTTATAAATCTCCCTGATCTGATCTTCCTCATAGGGATTTTCAAATTCAACATTGACCGCCATTGAATGGGATACAAAAACAGGAACTCTTACACAAGTTGCTGTTAATTCAATATTTTGATCTAAAATCTTTTTTGTCTCTTGATGCATTTTCCATTCTTCTTTCGTATCTCCATCTTCAAGGAATACGTCAATATGAGGAATAAGATTAAATGCTATTTGTTTTGTAAATTTTTGTTTTGTAATTGCTTTGTTGTTTAATAAACTTCTAGTCTGATTGTCCAGCTCATCTTCTCCTTCCTTACCAGCGCCCGAAACAGACTGATAAGTAGAAACAACTAATCTCTTAACTTTAAATTGATCATGCAGAGGTTTAATAGCAACCAACATGCCTATAGTAGAACAATTAGGATTAGCTATTATATTTTTTTTTCTAAAATCTTTTATATCTTGAGGATTAACCTCTGAAACAACTAGAGGAACATCTGGATCAGTCCTAAAATGAGAAGTGTTATCAATTACTATGCATCCTTGTTTGGCGGCAATTGGGGCGTATTCTCTCGAAACACTTGCCCCTGCAGAAAATATAGCAATGTTTGTTCCCTTAAAATCATAGTCACTTAGATTTTTGACGATGATGGATTTATCTTCACCATAATTTATTTTCATCCCTTCAGATTTTTTAGAAGCTAAAGCAACTAAATCTGAGTATTGAATTTCTCTGTCATCAATTATATCTAAGACTTCTCTTCCAACATTTCCTGTGGCTCCGACAATCGCTATTTTAGGTTTTTTAGCAGTCATAATTAAAGTCTCTCTATAATGAGATCGCCCATTCTAGAACAAGATACTAAAGTTTGTGAGTCTGCGCTATAAAGATCAGCTGTTCTAAACCCTTCGTTTAAAACATTTTGAATAACATCTTCTAATTTTTGAGCTAATTCCTGTTGATCTAAATTATATCTTAACATCATTGCCAAACTTAAAATTGTAGCAATTGGATTAGCTTTATTTTTCCCTGCAATATCTGGAGCACTACCATGAACTGGCTCAAAAAGCCCATTTCTCTTTCCATTTTTTTCTGCGCCAAGAGAGGCCGAAGGTAACATTCCTAGTGATCCGGTTAACATTGCAGCACAATCACTTAATAAATCTCCAAAAAGATTATCCGTAACAAGAACATCGAATTGTTTAGGGTTTCGGACTAATTGCATAGCACAATTATCGGCAAGCATGTTTTCTAAAGTAACATCAATGAAACTTTCATGTGTTTTTTTTACAACTTGTCTCCACAATACTCCTGTTTCCATAACATTTGCTTTCTCAACAGAGGTTACTTTATTATTTCTTTTTCTTGCAAGATCAAAAGCAACACGAGCTATACGATCAATTTCATAGTCAAAATAAATTTGTGTGTCTACTGCTTTTTGTTTACCCGGCTCATATTCTTCGATGCCTCTTGGTTGACCAAAATAAACACCGCCTGTTAATTCTCGTACTATGACAATATTTAGACCTTTAACAATTTCTTCTTTTAAGGAAGATGATGATAGTAAGGCGTCAAAAACTATTGCAGGTCTTAAATTCGCAAATAACTCTAATTCTTTTCTAAGGCCAAGTAAGCCAGCTTCAGGCCTTTTATTTCTTTCTACATCATCCCATTTGGAACCTCCAACGGCACCTAATAAAATAGCATCAGCTTCTTTAGCTTTTTCTAAAACAGCAGGGGTAAGCGGTTCTCCATTAACATCATAAGATGCGCCACCAACTAATTCTTTTTCATATTCAATATTTAAATTATTTTTGGAATTTAGATGGTCAATTACTCTAATAGCTTGGTCTGCAACTTCAACGCCAATACCATCACCAGGTAAGATTAAGATTTTTTTTATGCTCATTTAATATCCTTAAAAATCCAAGGTTTATTTTTCTTTTGCTGTGATTCATAATCCGTAATATTTTGTTCATAATTCATAGTTATACTAATATCATCCAATCCTTCTAGTAACCTCTGTTTTCTATATTCTTCTATTTCAAAACCAATTTTTTCTCCACCAACTGAGATACTCTGAGAAGGAAGATCAATCTCGAATTCTTTTTGGTCAACAGCTAAGCTCATTAATTTTTTTGAGTTTTCAGGAGAAACAACGATTGGTAAAATACCATTCTGAAAACAGTTATTGTAAAAAATATCTGCAAAACTTGTTGAAATAATACAAGTAATACCAAAATCTTTTAATGACCATGGGGCATGCTCTCTACTCGATCCACATCCAAAATTATTTCCAGCAACTAGTATTTTTGATTGATTGAAAGGACTTGTATTTAAAATAAAATCTTTTATTTCTTGCCCTTGATGATCATATCTCATCTCATAAAACAAACTTATACCAAGACCTGTTCGCTTAATTGTTTTTAAAAATTGTTTTGGAATTATCATATCGGTATCGATATTAACTATAGGTAAAGGTGCAGCAACTCCCTTAAGTGAAATAAATTTATCCATTTTTATTTAAACTCTCTTATATCCGCAATGCTTCCTTTAATGGCAGATGCAGCAGCAAGTTCGGGACTCATTAAATGAGTTCGTCCGCCCCTGCCTTGACGTCCTTCAAAATTTCTATTGGATGTTGAAGCACATCTCTCTCCAGGTTTTAACTGATCAGGATTCATTCCTAAGCACATTGAACATCCAGCTTCTCTCCAATCAAAACCAGCATCTTTTAAAATAATATCTAAACCTTCTTCTTCGGCTTGTTTTTTTACCAAGCCTGAACCTGGTACAATCATACCTTCAACGTGATCTGCAATTTTTTTATCTTTTACAATTGCCGCAACATTTCTTAAATCTTCAATTCTTCCATTTGTACAAGATCCTATAAAGATTTTATCTAATTTTATATCTGTTATTTTCGTTCCTGGTGTAAGACCCATATATTCCAATGATCTCTCCATGCTTTTCTTTTTGTTTTCTGTTTTTGCACTTGAAGGGTCTGGAACCAAACCTTGAACAGACACTACGTCCTCCGGACTAGTTCCCCAAGTCACCATTGGATCTATCTCTAAACTATTAATAATAATTTCTTTATCATAGTGGGCGTCTGCATCGCTTGGTAAAGTAGACCAATATTCTAAAGCTTTTGCCCAATATTCTTCTGCTGGCGCATAAGGTCTTCCTTTTAAATAGTCAAATGTAGTTTGATCCGGTGAAATTAATCCTGCTCGTGCTCCAGCTTCAATGCTCATATTACAAATAGTCATTCTCGCTTCCATGGAAAGAGATTGCACTGATGATCCGGCATATTCAATTACATGACCATTTCCTCCTGCAGTTCCAATTTGACCTATTATATATAATATTAAATCTTTTGAAGTTACTCCAAATGGTAAAGCTCCATTTACAGAAATTCTCATATTTTTAGCTGGCTTTTGAACAATTGTTTGTGTTGCTAAAACGTGTTCAACTTCACTTGTTCCAATTCCAAAAGCAAGAGCTCCAAAAGCACCATGAGTAGAAGTATGACTATCTCCACATACTATTGTCATTCCTGGCTGTGTTATTCCTTGCTCTGGTCCAATTATATGAACAATGCCTTGTCTTCTATCGGTTAACTCAAAATATTCAATTCCATGTTCTTTGGTATTATTAGCTAATGTTTGAACCTGAATTCTACTTTGCTCATCCTTAATATTTTCTCTATTGATTGTTGGTACATTATGATCCGCAACAGCAACAGTAGCACTGGGTCTTCTTACAGGTCTATTAGAAATTTTTAGTCCTTCAAATGCTTGAGGACTTGTTACTTCATGAACTAAGTGTTTATCAATATATAATAAACTTGTCCCGTCATCTCTTTGTTTAACTAAATGATCGGTCCAAATTTTATCAAATAATGTTTTTGGAGAACCTGTATTCAAGGTAAAAAATTACTTAGCTTCAGTTTCTTCAGCAGCTGCTTCAACTTCAGGAGCTGCTTCTGCTACAACTTTAGGTTCAATCGTTTCTGAAATTGATTCATATTTAGTTTCATCATAAGATCTACCATCTGTTCTTTCAGAAATACGTGCCTTCTTACCAGAAAGATTTCTAAGATAATAAAGTTTTGCTCTTCTAACGTCACCAGTTTTTATTCTTTCAATAGATTCGATGATATTGCTGAAAAGAGGAAATACTCTTTCAACACCTTCGCCGCTAGAAATTTTTCTAACTGAAAAAGAAGAGTTTAGTCCATTATTTTTTTTTGCAATACAGATACCTTGAAACGCTTGAACACGCTCTTTATCTCCTTCTTTTATTTTAATATTAACTTTAACCGTATCTCCAGGGTTAAAATCAGTAATTTTAGAATTTTTTAAAATCTCTTTAATTTGTTGTTTTTCATAATTTTTTATAAGTTCATTCATTGCTTGCTCCATAAGGTACAGTTTAGGGTGATCCCGAGTTGGGATATTCTAATCATTTTTCTTATTTTTTAAATAGTTTTTCCATAAATCTTGACGATTTTTTGATGTATTTTGTTCTGAATTGGCTTTTTTCCACTTTTCTATGTCACTATGATTGCCGTTTAGCAATTCATCAGGAACTTTATAGCTAGACCCATCTGGAGCACTCCATATTGAAGGTCTCGTAAATTGGTCATGTTCAAGCAAATCATTCTGAAAAGACTCATGCTTGTGAGTTTCGGGATTATTTAAAACTTTATCTTGTACTCGAATGATAGCCTCCATAAAAACTATACATGCACTTTCTCCTCCATTTAATATGTAATCCCCTATGGATACTTCTTCAAACTCATAATGGTTAATTACTCTTTGATCTATACCCTCATACCTTCCGGATAGTAAAATAAAACTATCCTCGTTCTTAAACTTTTCTATAAGTGATTGATTTAATACTTTGCCTTTAGCAGAAAAACAAATTTTTATACTTTTTTTTAATTCTTCTTTAGTTGTAGTTTTTTCTATTGATTCAGATATTACGTCTGGTCTTAATATCATTCCTGCCCCACCACTAAATGGTTTATCATCAACAGAATTACCCGAATATTTACTATAATCACGTATTTGAATTGTTTCAAAATTCCAAATTTTATTTTTATAGGCTTTTCCTACTAAACCATATTTTAGTGATCCTGGAAACATTTCAGGAAAAAGTGAATAAATTTTAAAATTTAACATTTAAGAATTAATGAATATTTTTTTTTCGCTTAAGTCTACTTCGGGAAACTCATCTTTGGTAAATCTAAAAAATTCCTTTTTTTTACTTTTATGAAAAAGGATTTCAATTAAATCCCCAGCGCCAAAATTAACCACTGAAGACACAACGCCAACACATTCTTTTTTTTTGTTAATGACGTCTAATCCTTCAAGATCATAAATATAAAATTCATCTTCTTTAGTAGGTTTATCAAAATATTTTTTTTCTAGAAAAATAAACTGATTAACAAAATTTTCCGTTTTACTTCGCTCGGTATAATTATTAATTGTAACTATTGGCCCTTTAGAATCAAAAGAAACAAGTTTTAGTTCAATCTTCTCTGAGTTTTCTAAATAAAAAATCTTAAAGTCATTAATCTCTCTGTGATCATGTAAAAAGCATTGGAATCTAAGCAGACCCTTTGTTCCTTTGGGTCTGCCGATTCTACCAACTTGAATGAAATTTTTGGAATTAATAACCATAGATATTTATATTATTCTACTTTTTCCTCTTCGGCCGGAGCTACAGGAGCTGCTTCTGCTTCTGGAGTTGCTTCAGGTTCTGCTGCTGGTTCTTCTACTGCAGGAGCTGCAGCGGCGGCTTTAGCATCTTCTTCAGCTTTTATAGCAGCTTCATCTTTTTGTTTCATACGTTCTTGAGCCTTGGCTTTTGGCAAATGTTGCTTTGTTTTTTCTGTAATTTTAGAAGCTTCAACAAGTCCATGCTCAGAAAGAAATTTCTGAACTCTTTCAGTTGGTTGTGCTCCTACTTTTAACCAATATTCTATTCTTTCTTTACTAAATATTAATCTTTCCTTGTGGTCTTTAGGTAACATTGGATTAAAATTTCCAACCTTCTCAATAAAGTTACCGTCTCTTGGTGCTCTTTCGTCAGCAATTACTATTCTATAAAATGGTCTTTTTTTAGTACCACCTCTTGCTAGTCTTATTTTAGTTGCCATGGGTTCTCCTTTCTAAGATTTATTCCATAGTTGGCATATCGCCTCCACCAAACATACTTTTCAGTTTATTGGCAAAGCCGGGCTTTTGGGCTTGTTTAATGAATTTTTTAGTTTGCTCATATTGTTTTAGCAATCTGTTAACTTCATGTACTTGACGACCCGAACCTGAAGCAATTCGCTTTTTGCGAGATGCTTTTAGGATATCGGGGTCAGATCTTTCTTTTTTTGTCATAGATCTAATGATTGCGATTTGATGATCAATAATTTTTTCATCCATATCCCTTTTTTCAAGCATATCTTTGACTTTAGAAACTCCTGGCAAATAAGACATGACTCCTGACATGCCTCCCATTTTCTTCATTTGTAAAAACTGTTTAAGTAAATCATTAAAGCTAAATTGACCACTCATCATTTGGGTTTGCATTGATTCCATTTCTTTTTCATCAAATTGTTGCTGCGCTTTTTCAACAAGAGAAACGACATCTCCCATTCCTAATATTCTTGAAGCTATTCTTTCCGGATAAAAAACTTCAAAATCTTTTACGCCTTCTCCTGAACCAAAAAAACGAATAGGTAACCCTGTTTGATATTTTGCCGAAAGTGCTACTCCCCCTCTTGGATCTGCATCAACTCTTGTTAAAATAAAACCTGTTAATGGCGCTGTAGAATTAAAATTTTCAACTACCTCTAATGACTGTTGTCCCATCATGGCATCCAGTACAAGAAAATTTTCTTGTGGTGTGACTAAATCATAAATAGTTTTTAACTCCTGGAGCAATTCTTCGTCTGTGCTTATTCGACCAGATGTATCTATAATAAGAATATCAGATAATTGTTTTTCAGTTTGATTAACAGCATGCTTAACTATTTCTTCAATATTATTATTAAGAGGTTCAATAAAATGAAATTGATTTTCTTTTGATAAAATACGTAACTGATCAATAGCTGCCGGCCTTCTTAAATCTGTAGAAACTAAAGAAACCGTTTTTTTTAAAGTATGCTGACAATAATGAGCAAGTTTAGCTACTGTTGTTGTTTTACCTGCACCCTGTAGACCACAAAGAAGAAAGACAGCAGGTTTACTTTTTAAGTTTAATTCATGACTATCATTGCCTAAAATAGCCGTTAGTTCATCACTAACAATTTTAACAATTTGCTGCCCGGGCTGGACACTTTCAATAATTTTTTGACCTATAGCTTTTTGTTCTATAACTGAAACTAACTCTTTAGCAACTTTCAGTGAAACATCAGCCTCAAGCAAAGCTACCCTAACTTCTCTTAAAGTTGTGTTGAGGTCTTTTTCTGTAATTGCTCCCTTATTAGAAAGCAATTTAAAAATTCCTGTTAATTTATTTGTTATATTATCTAGCATTTTAAAATAAAAAAAGGATCGGTGGATGAAACTCATCGACCGACCAAATTTTTCTTTATTAGTAGCTGTTTTTATATCACTATAGAAACCAAATGAGAATACCTTTTATTAAAGCTCAAGGCGCCGGTAATGATTTCATTATTATTGATAAAAATGTTGATATTATTGGAAAATCAAAGAAATTGATAAAATTTCTATGTGATCGAAAAGTTGGAATTGGTTGTGATCAAATCATTTTAATTAAGAAAAATAAGAACTTTTATCAAATTAAGTTTTATAACTCAGATGGCTCGAGGGCTAAAAATTGCGGAAATGGCTTGAGATGTATATATAAGTATTTAACTGAAGTTAAAAAAATTCATCATCCTATTATTAAGACTAATAATTTTACACATTTAGGCAAAAAAATTAAGAATTTGTATCAGATTAATGTAGGAGACATATCGCTTGATTGGAGAAAAATTCCTCTTATAGAAAATAAGGATACTCAAAATCTAAAATTTACAAATATTAAAATACCAGGATTAATTAAAATTATGAGCGCTAGTATTGGTAATCCTCATTGCATAGTCCTCGTAAAGAATTTAAGTAGTATTAGCATTAAAGAAATAGGACCAAAACTTGTAAGTCATAAAATATTTAAAAATCAGGCTAATGTAACTTTTGTTCAAAAAATATCTTCTACTAACATTAAAGTTTTATTTTGGGAAAGGGGTAGCGGTCATACTTTAGCATGTGGCTCAGGAACTTGTGCTGCAGCCTACACACTTTTTATAAATAAATTTACTAAAGAAAATATTAAAGTTGAAACTGAGTCTTCTCATTTGTTTACTTCAATTCAAAAAAATACTGTCTTACTAAAAGGTCCGGCAGAAATGGTTTTTCAAAGTGAAATTATTATTTGAAATGCGAATAATTTTTACACAGTTATAAGTATTTAATGTTTTTTCTCAAAAAATTCTTCTCAAAGAAATTTGAAGCTTCTGAATTAGAAGATATTTTATATGAGAATGGTGTAGAACCTAAATTTACAGATATAATAATCGAAACACTGTCTGGTAAATCTCAAGAAACAGACATTAAAGAGACTTTAAAAAAAAAAATAAAAGAAAAATTAAATATTCAAGATAATTTAGATTGGGATTTTAATCCTAGCACACTCTACTTAATCATTGGCAATAATGGCTCTGGTAAAACTACTTTTATTGGAAAATTTATTAATTTCTTAAAAGAAAAAGGACTTGCGCCTTCAGTTATTGCTGCAGATACTTTTAGAGCTGCTGCAATGGAACAACTTGAGCATTTTGCCAATAAAATGGAGGTGCCTTTTTTTAAAGGTGCCGATAAAGAAGACCCAGCTGCAGTTGTTTATAAAGGTATTCTAAATTTTAAAGATGATACTTCTGTCATCATAGTGGACACTTCAGGCAGACAACATAACAATAAGAATCTTATGGATGAGCTAAAAAAAATTTTAAACATAATAATTAAAAATCAAAATCAATTTTTAAATATCAAAACTTTGCTTACTCTTGATGCAAATATTGGACTCGCTTCTAAACAGATTATAGAAGGGTTTCAAAATTATATTCCAATTGATGGATTAGTAATCAATAAAGTTGATTCTAATGCAAAGTATGGGGCTCTTCTTACTATTATAAATGACTTTGAAATTCCTATAATTTTTGAAGGCTATGGTGAAGATATAAAAGAATTAAGAATGTTTGAATTTGAAAAATACTTAGATAGATTACTCTGAAATGAAACAATTATTTGAATTTTTTCCGTTAATAGTATTTTTTGCTGTTTATTATAAATCTGATAAGGATTTATATGTAAGTATTGCAGCTGTCATTGTAGCAACTTTGATTTCATTAATTTCCCTTTATATTAAAGAAAAAAAAATATCGACTATGATGTTAGTTAGCACTGTAATTCTAATTGTTTTTGGCGGGCTTACTTTATTTTTTAAAAATGAAACCTTTTTTAAAATGAAACCCACAATCATTAATTCTCTTTTTGCGGCCGTTCTTATTGTTAGTACCTATTTAAAAAAACCAATATTAAAAATGATGTTAAATTCATCAATTAAACTAACTGATCAAGGATGGTCAACTCTTAATAAAATGTGGTCTGCATATTTTATTTTTCTTGCAATTTTAAATGAGATTGTTTGGCGAAATTATCCAACCGATATTTGGGTAAACTTTAAAGTATTTGGCATTATGGGAGTTACTATTGCTTTTACAATTATACAAATACCTATTTTAAAAAAATATTTTATTGAATAGTTAGAGCTTTAATTCCTGGCAATATTTTATCTTCAAGTGCTTCTAAAAATGCACCTCCAGCAGTTGAAACAAAATAAAAATTATTAAAGTCTTGTTTTGCAATATTTAGCGCAAGTATTGTATCTCCACCTCCAACGATTACTTTTGAAGAGGAACTAGATAGATTTTTTGCTATATCAATTGAACCTTGAGCAAATTTTTCATTTTCGATAAGACCAAGTGGTCCATTCCATAAAATTAAATCAGATTGATAAGTTATATTTTTTATTACATTAATAGTGTTAGTCCCTATATCAAAAATTTTAAAATCTTTTTTAGTATTAAGTTCTTGCGTTGAATACTCTTCACCGTTATCTAAAATAACATCTTCAGGCAGATGAATTTTACAGTTATATTTTATCGCATCATTTAAAATTAAGCTTACTTTACTTTCTATATTTTCTTCAATTAATGAATTACTTACATTGATTTTTTGAAATTTTAAAAAATTATTTGCCATTGCCCCACCTATAAAAATATCTGAACATGATTTCACTAATGATAAAAGAGTATCTATTTTAGTAGAGACTTTAGATCCTCCAATAATAGCAAAATTTTTCCCTGTGGATTTTTTAATACTATTTATTACCTCTACTTCTTTATAAAAATTAATACCGGCACATGAGTTAATATCTTTAGCCATTTGGTCAACTGAAGCATGGCTCCTATGAGAAGCTGAAAAAGCTTCATTAATAAATATATCAGCACCATTAGTAATAGATTTGCTAAAAGAGGCATCATTCTTTTTTTCACCTGAAAAAAAACGAATATTATCTAATAAGAAAATACCATTATCCGCCTCATGGTACTGAGACAGACCATTTGTTATAAAATCTTTATAAGATATGAAATTAATTTTTTTTCCTAGATTATTTCCTATTTGTTCTGAAATATGATTAAGTGATAATTTCTCATCAAATAATCCGTCCGGTCTTCCAAAATGTGTTAAGAGTAATATTTTACAATTATTCTTAAGAAGTAACTCTATTGTTTCTTGAGATCTGGAAATACGGGTAAAGTCTTGAATGATAAAATTATCATTAATTGGAACATTATAATCCACTCTTAATATTACGTTTTTTATAAGTGTGAAATTAATATTGTTAATATTGTTCATTATTTACTCACACTCTTAGTATTTTTTCTCTTTATTACTAATACTATATATAGTATAAAATACCAATAACTTAACTATATGAGGTAGGTATTAAAATGTCTTGGAATACACAAAAAATTGATAGTTTAAAAAAACTTTGGGATGATGGTGTTGCTACAAGCCAAATTGGTCAGCAATTAGGATTTACAAAAAATGCAGTTATTGGTAAAGCTTTCAGACTAGGTTTAGAGAGAAGACAAAATTCTAGAAAAAAAACTGCTTCAAGTCATATTTCATCAACTATTTACCGTGAAACAACTACTAGTCAAGATATTGTATCTAATGATTTTATAAAGACTCCCACCCCTAAGAAAAAAGATAAATTTCAATTTAAAAAAAGTATTATTGGGAAAGGAAATTTCAATAAATGCCAGTGGCCAATTGGAGATCCATTAAAAGAAGGATTTCATTTTTGCGGCGATCAAAACATTGCTACCAAACCTTACTGCATTGAACATTACAAACAGGCATATAATGTTGATGAAAAATACCTAGATAGACTTTTAGATTTTCTAGATACAAAAACTAGAAACTAGTTTTATATTTATTTCTACTCAGTTTATTGAATTAGATTTTAATCTTATTTAATAGAAAAAATTTATGTTTTTTATAGGCCATTATGGTCTTTTTTTCATATAAAGATAATGGAATAGCCTTTTTGCTTGAATTGTTCGAATAGTTGTTAAGTTCAATACATGATAAATTACTAGCAGTTTTGAGAAATGATTCGAAAAACTGAATGTAAAAAAAAAGGAGTACTCAAATGGATAAAATGTTATCTGGACTAAAAGGAACTTTTGACAACTTAACTCAGGTAGTTATTTCGTTACTTGGACTAGGAATTGTTCTCAGTTTATTGGGTGGCAATGTTCCTTTTATAGGAGCTATATCTGGCAATATTGTTAGCTTAGTTCAATCATTAGGGAATGCGGGAATAGTAGGTCTAGTAGCTGCCATAATTATTCTTGGATTTTATAATAAGTAAGTAATACTTATTCACTACCCTTATTGTATAATAATAGGATTAGGGTAGTGAAAAAGATAGGTGGGAATAATGATGAATTTGATTTCAAAAACTAAAGATTATTTAAATAAATTTATAGAATTAGGTGTTCTTCTTTTAGCAATATCAGTTATCGCTGAAATATTATTTGGTCCAAATGTTCCTTTTTTCGGTTCAACAGTAACACAAAATCTAATCGGACTAATGAATAACTTAGGAGATCAAGGCATAGCCGCCCTAATAATTATTTTTGCTATTATTTTTGTTTATAGAAAAGCACTAAAATAAATACTTCTATAATATAAAAATATCCGCACTAGTCGGTTCATTTTACAAAATTATTATTTTTATGATAATATAAATTCAATGAATTGGTTTATGATTATTATGACACTTATTGCTATTGCAATGTTTTTTGTTGTTCAACATAAATCAGAAAAATATAAAAACCCTAAAAATAAAATTCGATTAATTTTGTTTTTAGTAGCATACCTGCTTTTTGTCTACTACTTTGATACTACAATAATTTTAAAGTAAATGAAATTTCCTAAAAAATATTCTCAAGCTTTATTCATTTTTTTTATGGGATTTGGAATGAGTATTATTATGTCTTTTACCATTACTTATATTAATACTGGTATGGACATAGATTTTTTATCTCGTTGGGTAAGGCTTGGATGGCGGCGCTACCACTTGCTCTTTTAGTTTCCAGTATTGTTGCGCCTCTTGCAAAAAAAATAGTTAATTTAATTACTGACTGATTTATGGGGAGAGGGCTTAATGGCATTACTTGAAATACTCTTATCTATGCCGATATGGATGCATTTTATTATTAATCTCTTTGGTTTACCTTTGTGGATAGGTTTAACTTATAATGATATTAGTAAAGGCTCGGATTCGATCAGCACTGAAAAAAGGATGAAACAATTACTGTCTTGTTATGGTGTAGTAGCTGTTCTTTATGTTATGGCTATTCCCATTACTATAATTAATAATTAGGAGATATAAATGTTAAAAGTATATTTGGCAGGTGAGATGAAATTATGCAACTTTGTGAAAATGAAAAGTTGGATGTTAAATTTACTTCTCTTGTTACCGATCATGAGGCCTCTGATAATTGCGGTGTAGAAATCCTAGGAGCCGAAGAAAAAATTTTTTGGAAAGATAGGAAAGGTGCTAATATTAATTCTATTCGAACCAAGAAATCTATTAAAGATTGTGGAAAAATATAAGCAATGGAATGCGGCCTTTGATGCGGGTTATGCTGCAGCGCTCAATAAATCTATGATTGTTATTCATAGTAACGATCATCAGCACGCCCTTAAAGAAGTAGACGCCTCTGCTGCTGTTGCTTTGGATCAAAAACAAGCTTTTCGTATATTGAAATATATATTGGAAGGATCCTTAAAGTAATTAATAACGGAACCTAACGTGTTTGGCGCACTCGACAGGAATCGAACCTGTGACCCCCAGATTAGGAATCTGGTGCTCTATCCTACTGAGCTACGAGTGCAAAAGATTCATAATATAACACTGAGTCTAACTTCGAATGATTATAATTAAAAGTTAGATGTAAATTTTTAACAGTATTTTAAAGAGTTGGATAAGCTTAATATCATTTCAAAATATAAATTTTTATTTGTGTCAAAACTTGATCCTAACGGGTCAAATGATCCAGTAAGTATGCTAGAGTCTTGTGCTATTGATTTAATTATATTTGGATTAAATTGAGGCTCAGAAATAATACAATTAATATTTTGTTTTTTAATTATTTTATGAATTTCTGAAACTCTCTTTGCGCTTGGCAATGCCTCTTCATTTAAAATTAAAGCTCCAGCAGACGAAACATCAAATCTTTTTTCAAAATATTGATATGCATCGTGAAAAACTATAAATCGCGCATCTTTGTTAATAGACAAATTAATTTTTTCAATTAGCTCATTAAGTGAATGATTTAATTTTTCTGCATTAGAGTAATATACATTTTTATTATTTGGATCTTTTAGAGATAGTGTCTTGGCTATTTCATGAACAATTTCTATTGCATTTTTAGGATCTAACCAAATATGCGCATCAAATTCTCCATATGCATGTTTATCATGGTCATCATGTTTTTCATGGTCATCATCATATCCTTCTACTTCAAGAATATTTTCTTCTTTAAATTTTAATTTGGTAATATTATCAAGGTCCATAAATGATACTTTTGTTGCATTATTGGCAATAGACTCTAATGGCTTAATCATAAATGTTTCAAGATCTTCTCCCACCCAAAATATTATTTCTGCGTCTTCTATCATTTTTGCATGGGAAGGCTTTAATGAGAAATTATGTGGTGAATTACTGCCATCTACAATTAAACTTGGGGATCCTAATCCGTCCATAACACCAGCTACTAATGAATAAATAGGCTTGATTGTTGTTACAACTTTTACTTCAGCATTTAAAGAGGAATAAGAAATTAAAAAAGAAAAAGTAAGAAAAATTTTTAGTAAAGTAGATAGATTATTAATTTGTATTATTTTCATGTTCAATGTTATAACATAGATGTAATAATATAACATATCTTTATTTTAGAAATAAAATGCTGAATCAAAATAAGTTATTAGTGAAATTAAATAATGCTGGTGTAAAAAAAAATAATAAGTGGCTAGTAAAAGGTGTCTCCCTTGAGATATATAAAGGACAAATTGTAACTTTAATTGGGCCTAATGGTTCAGGCAAAACTACTACAGCTAAGATAGTTTTAGATATTTTCAAAATTGATGAAGGTGAAGTAACAAAAAATACTAATAAATTAGCTTATGTTCCTCAAAAGATAGCTATTGATTGGACATTACCACTGAGAGTTTTTGATTTTATGACTTTAACTTGTAAATTAAAAATATCAGAAATTGAAGATGCCTTATCATTAACTGGCGTTGTTGGTCATCTGTACAACGATATTCGTAATTTATCAGGAGGTGAATTTCAGAGAGTTCTTATCGCAAGAGCTATTGCAAAAAAACCAGAATTGTTAATTTTAGATGAGCCAGTGCAAGGTGTTGATTACTCGGGTGAAATTGCTCTTTATAATTTGATTAAAAAAATCTCCAAAGATTTTAACTGCGGAATACTTCTAATCTCTCACGATTTACATTTTGTTATGTCTGCTACTGATCACGTTATTTGTTTAAATGGTCATATATGCTGTTCTGGGGCACCAAGTGTTGTTTCAAAAAATCCAGCTTATTTAGAATTATTTGGTGAGCGCACCTCATCTACTTTAAGTTTATATGAACACAAACACGATCATACCCATGATTCTGATGGGAGTATTTCCAAATAGATGTTTGATGATTTTTTTATAAGAGCATTAATTGCCGGTATAGGCGTTGCAATAGTTGCGGGTCCATTAGGATGTCTCGTGATATGGCGTCGTTTATCTTATTTTGGCGATACCTTAGCTCACTCAGCTTTATTAGGAGTTACTTTTGCTTATTCTTTTGAGCTGAATGCTTCATTTTCAGTTTTTATTATTTCAGCTGTTATTGGGCTATTACTTTTAAGTTTACAAAAAAGAACAAAGTTACCTGGAGATGCTTTACTTGGGATTTTATCACACGCCTCTCTTGCTGTAGGACTTGTCATTATTGGCTTCTTATCTTTTATTCGTATTGATCTAATGAGTCTTCTTTTTGGTGATATACTTGCTGTAAGTTTACAAGAAATATTAATAATTTGGGTTGGTGGTTTTTTGATTTTAATTATTTTATTTTTTATTTGGAAATCTTTATTTGCTGCAACTGTGAATTATGAATTAGCGGCAGCGGAAGGTATGAATCCCGACCGCACGAATTTAATTTTTACAATTTTACTTGCGGGAGTAATTGCAATATCAATAAAAATGGTTGGGATTTTATTAATTACAGGACTACTGTTAATTCCCGCTGCCATGTCTAGAAATTTTAGTAAAGGACCTTACCAGATGGTATTTTTTTCTGCTATAGGAGGAGTATTATCTGTTATTGTTGGATTGTTTGCATCTCTAGAATTTGACATAGCGTCTGGACCTGCAATTATAACTGTAGCCTTAGTTTTTTTTATTTTATCTTTGATACCTTTAAAAAAATGAGGGCCTTGCAAAAATAATCCCAAATGACTAATATATTGAAATGAAAAATATTCAGGAAAAATTAACAAAAAATCAGCAAATCGTTTTTGACTTACTTGAATTATCTAATGAGCCTTTGAAGGCTTATTCAATACTTTTCAATATACAAGAAAAAGGTATGAAGTCTCCACTTCAAGTATATCGTGCATTAGACAAACTTATGAAGCTTGGAAAAGTTCATAAAATTGAAAGCAAAAATGCTTTTATTACCTGTAAAAATTCTAATTGTAGTGCACTTACGTCTACTTCATTTTTGATATGCGAAAAATGCGATAAGGTAACTGAAATCAAAGATGATAAAATCTCAGCTTACTTCTCAAAGATTAGTAACAAATATAATTTAGAATATAGTAAACATAATTTAGAAGTTTATGGCCTTTGTAAGGATTGTAAAAATAAAAACTAATTCTAAAACACTACAATTATTAACTAAACCTAATTAACATTAATAACAAATTTTATTTTACTATCTGATTTAAAATTTAAAAGATAATATACATAAATGGAATTAGATGAATTTTTATTTAATAAATCAATTAGTTATTTAAGTAGATATCCCGCTACTAAAAAAAAACTTGCCATACATTTAGAAAAAAAAATCAAGAGTAAAAGGTATGCTTATAAATATAAGGTTAGTATTGAAGATTTAGGTTTTTCTATAGAGCAAGTTCTTGAAAAATTAGTTGATCTTAAAATTTTGAATGAAAAGCACTACTTAGAGTCTTTATTTAATTATTACTGTCGATTAATGTTCTCAATCAACAAAATGAAAAATAAATTTTATGTTCAGGGCTTTGATAAAAATGATGTTGATGAATTTATTACCAATACCATCTTTGAGAATCCAGATTTAGAATTTGATATATTGGTAAATTTTGTCAAAAAAAAGAAACTTAAAACTGAAGACGAGCTAACATTTAGAAAAAAATTATTTCAGGCTGGTTTTAATAATGAAAATATACTTAGATTTCTAAAAACTTAATTATTTTGAAGCAGGAGCTTCGATTGTAGCGTTATCTGTCTGTGCTGAATCAGCGTCGATTTTTTTTACTTTTTTAGCAATAATTTGCTTACCACGATACATACCAGTACTTAAATCAATATGATGAGGTCTACGTAACTCTCCTGATTTTTTATCCTCAATAAATGATTGTGAAATAGCTCTATCATGAGATCTTCTCATGTTTCTTCTTGAGGGGGATACTTTCTGTTTTGGTACTGCCATAATGAAGCGTTAATTTATTAAAAATTTGTTTAAATTACAATAATAATGTATAAAAATTCCTCAATGATAGGCGAACAAATAGATTTAGGCCACAAAAGAGTATGCCCTTTATGTGCAGCTAAGTATTATGACTTCCATCAAGATGAACTTGAATGTCCATCATGTGGTAAAACAATACTAGCGGTGAATATTAATAAGCCTAAAAGAGGAAGAAGAGCTGGCGTTATCGCTAATCCTACTCAAAATGTTAAAGAAAATGATGATCTGAAGGACCTCATTGAAGAGATTCCTGAAGAAGACTCTGAAACTACTCAAGAAGAAGACTTAAATGAAGATATCACTATAGATATTGCTGCTAACAAAGACCCTGAAGAAAATTCCTAAATTTATCTACTATTCAATATTTCTAATATTTTTGCTGAAGCCTCTTCAAATTTTATAGAATAAGAAATTGCGAATTCTCTAGTATATCTTTCGTATGCAATTTGGAACATCTGTCTCTCACTATAGGACTGTTCTGTTTGATCGTCTTTTCTAAATAAATCTCTTACCACATCAGATAAAAGCCTGATATCACCAGAGTTAATTTTTTGATCATATTCTTGTGCTCTTCTACTCCACATTGCTTTTTTAATTTTTGGTTTTTGTTTAAGATTTGTGAAAGTACGAGCCATTGTAGGTTTACTTGTAATATCTCTTAAACCAATAAGTTTAACTTTAGTAAAAGGTACACGAATAGTTAATTTATCTTGAAAAAACTGAATTACATATAGCTGTTCTTCAACAAAGTCATATTGAAACTTTTCTACTGTTAATATCCTTCCAACTCCATGAGTGGGGTAAACAATATTATCTCCAGCTTTGAACTCTTGAGAAAATATAATTTTTTTAATTTTAGGGGGTTTTGGTAAAACCATTTTTTTTATGATTTTTCTCTTAATTACTTTTTTTACTACTTTCTTAATAACACTTTTTTTTACTACTTTAACTTTATTGATTGGAGTAACTTTTTTTCCAGGCATTTTTTTAGTAGTTGTTTTTTTTACTT
>JAQBUY010000075.1 GCA_027623775.1 Pseudomonadota bacterium | reverse complement strand
TCTGCCAAATAGTAAAGATCTAATAGTAAAAGAAATAATTAAGATGAATAAATTAAAAAAGACCCAAGTATTAAAATATATAATTACAAATTATAATTTACAAATTAGTATTTTTGAAATTTTATTAAATTTTAAAAATACTAATTTTAAATGGTATAATTCTAAAGAGCTTAAGGATCTACCTCTTCCTACTTTATATAAAAAAATTTTAAAATTAGTCTCTTAATTTGTTCCTTAGGACGTCAATTGATTCAAGCTTCTTATCTTTATTTTTGTAATGCCAATAATCCCATCCGTTAAAAGAAGTAGTTTTGTTAACTAAAGCTGCGATTTGATGAATTGATCCTCTTTTATCATCAATTCTAATAGATCCATCTGATTGTATAGTAGCTCTATGAGTATCTTTAATATTATAAAGAATTTCGCCGGGCTCCAGGTATCCTTCATGAACTAAGTTGCCAAAAGGTATTTTCTTTTTTGGGGTATCTTTTTCTAGTGGCTCTAAAACACTTGCATCAATTTGCTTTATTTTTTTAATTCTTTTTGTAGCTAATTCTACATATTCTTTATTTTGATCAAAACCTATAAAATTTCTTCCAAGATATTTAGCTGCAGCACAGAAACTTCCCGTTCCAGCAAATGGTTCTAGTAAGACATCCGATTCCGAAGAACACTGTGTGATAATTTTCTTCATTAAAGATAATGGTTTTTGAGTAGGGTGAGCTGTTTTATTTTCTTTATTTTTTAATCTTTCTTTGCCTGAGCAAATAGGGAACTCCCATATACTTCTTTCTTGTTTATCTTCATTTGCAGTTTTAAGAGCATGATAATTAAATTTATATTTTGATTCTTTTGATTTAGAACACCAAAGTAATGTTTCATGAGCGTTAGTTAGTCTCGTTCCTCTAAAGTTAGGGAGAGGGTTTTTTTTAGACCAAATTACATCATTTAATATCCAATAATCTAAATTTTGAAGAATAGAACCAATTCTATATATATTATGGTAAGAGCCTACCACCCATAAAGTACCGTCATCCTTTAAAACCCTTTTACATTCTTTTAAATAGTTGTTAGTGAAAAGATCATATTCCTTATAGTCATTAAATTTATCCCATTCCTCTTCAACACCCTTAACGACTGAGTGATTAGGTCTGGTTAATTGCTTATTTAATTGGAGAAAATAAGGGGGATCAAGAAATATTAAATCCACAGACTTATCTTTAACTTTTTTAAATAAATCCTCACAGTTTCCTTGATATATTGTATTTAGTTTCATGAAATTGGAATCTTACATACTTATTGAATAAAAAATTAATATATTGAAAATACCTGTTGATATCTTTGGTTATAACTTATTAATAAACTGAGAAATAGGTTGATAAGTTTCTCGATGAAACTTACTGATGCCAAAATTTTTTATACTTTCAATGTGATTTTTAGTTGGGTAACCAGCATTTTTATGCCAAAAAAATCGATTATCATACGTATGCAATTTATTCATTAAGTTATCCCTAAAGCATTTTGCAATTATTGAGGCTGCAGAAACTTGTGCAAATTTATCATCAGCTTTAATTACAGCTTTTATATCAAGATTTTTTAAATCATCGGGAATAAAGATACCATCTATTATAATTTTGTCAGAATTTTGATAAATTTTCTTCACTGAAGAGCTCATGCACCAAAGAACTGTTTTATGAATATTATATTTTTCTATAATTTTTTTTTTCCCAAATGTAATAGAATAATTCGCATCACCTTGGAGCTTTAATTTTTTTAATTCTTCATAAATTAACTCTCTTTTTTTTTTTGATAATTTTTTAGAGTCCCGTAGTTCATAAGGAAAATTTTTAAAAATGTCATCAGTAGATTTAAAAGCACAAATAATAGCGCTTCCCACAAGAGAACCTCTGCCAACTTCGTCAACACCAATAATATTATTTTTCATTTAATCTTGGAATTAACTCAATAAAATTACAAGGTTTATGCCTTATATCTAATTGATAATATAATATTTGCTCCCAAGCATCTTTTACTGCAGAAGTTGAACCCGGTAAGCAAAATACATATTTTTTATTTACTAAAAATGCAGTAGATCGTGATTGTATCGTTGATGTGCCAATTTTTTTATAACTTAAATATCTAAATAGCTCTCCAAATCCAGGTATTTCAATTTCTGAAATATCTTTAATAGCATCAATTGTATTATCTCTACCTGTTAATCCAGTTCCACCAGTTGTGATGATAGCATCTATGGAGCTATCATTGCTAAGTTCTCGAAGCGTATCTTGAATTAAATTTACATCATCTTTAATAATTTCATATTTTATGACGTTATGTCTTTTTTCAAAAATTGATTTTTTTAAATAATTGCCAGATTTATCATTATCAATATTTCGGGTATCAGAAACAGTTACGATAGCTATGCCTATTTGTAGGAATTCAATTTTTTCATCAATCATGACTTAGTATTATAGTATTAGTTTCAACTAATTGTTTAGCATAATCTTGAGATTTATTATTCAGATATTCATATATAATTATATTAGTTAGCACCTTTTCTACAAACAATCTTGTCTCTCTAGAGGGTATGGATTCTATTAGTAAAAAACTATCATTGTTGTATGTGATTTTTTTGGACCATTTTGAAAAATTACCAGGACCAGCATTATAAGAAATTAATGTTTTTAATAAATCTCCTTGGATATAATTGATCGACAATAATGATTTTATATACTTTGTGCCAACATCTAAGTTAATTGATGGATCAAATAAAAGACTTTTATCCCCAATAAAATTCTTTGTTCTATCTATCATCTTGGCTGTAGAAGGAAGAACTTGCATAAGGCCATAAGCGCTTTTTCCACTTTTAGCAAAAGGGTTAAATTGAGATTCCTGTCTCACTACACCCATAACAAGATTTTTATCAAGATTATTTATATTGAAATTATCCATCCATTTTGGGGAAGGGTAGAGTAAATTTATATCTGCAGCTTCTCCAAATAATAATTTTGTAGTTTTGACTTGCAGAGAACTCAAGTCATTGCTTATAGCGAAACTTAAAATAATTTTCTTAAAAGCTTCATTGGAGGTTTTTTGAGTCCTATCGATTTCAAATTCAGCTATACCAATTTCATTGATTTCTAATAATGCTTCTATCCTTTGGCCGAATTTAGTAGCAGAAAACTGCTTATAGTTTTGATTAAGTTTATCAAATTCCTTGCCATTATTTACATCAATCGGCTTGTTAATGACAAAGCAAGATAAAAGAGAATAAAGATTATAGGGCTTTGAACATGCTATTTCTAATGCTCCAATTGATGCCTTCAAAAAATCTGTTTTATTTTGCATTTTAGAGGAGGATATAAATGACCAATATGCACCGGCTGAACGGAGCCAATTATTATCAGAAGTTTTAGATAATATTAAAAAGTTTTTTGAGGACTTCTCAAATTCATTCATTCTATAATGAGCAAGTCCTTTTATCCATAGACCATCTGGGTAAGGAGCTTTAATAAAAGAATCATTTTCTAGTGTCTTAATAGCTTTATCATCTAAGTTTGCTAAGTAATATCCATTAGCAATTATAGAGAGAAGAAAACTTCTTTCATAGTCAGACAAAATTTTATTATTTTGATTGAGATATTCAAGAGCTCCAGTAGGCCAACCTTTACCCACTCTAGATCTTATAGTGTTATATATTGATATCTTTTGGGATTGGTTTTTTTTTGTAAAATTTTTTTTCGTAATGGTTAAGTTGACATTTTTTTGATTTTTTAATTTAGTAAGATATTTTTTTTCCAAAATTGGAGAAGATGATTTTTTTGGACTTTTGCTACCCTCAGGCATTCTTTTGACACTAAGTTTATATATTCTTATAGATTCATAATAATCATTATATTCATTAAGCCAATTTTTTAATTCTAAAAACGAAGATCGGTGTTTTGTTGGATGAAGTAGCTTCAGCGCTTCCACATGTCCTAATAAAATGTTGTTATCTAATTTAGCAATATTGATTTCACCATTTTTAAAATCACCATTTCTATATTGATCAAAAATTTCTAAATATAAATTTCGATCTCTTTGATTAAGAATTTCCGAATGAATTGAGTGGGTATAAAATATAATAATTATTAAAAGAAATTTAAACATTACCCACCTATTTGTGCTCTAATATCTTTTAAATCTTGCCATGCATCTTTTTTGAGATCGGGGTTATTGATAAGCATTTTAGGTTCATATAGCACTCTAGTTTTTTTTGGCACAGTATCGCTTGGTGTATTGAAGTCAAACCATTTACCTCTCAAAGACATGGATGATAAATCCGAAGCTAATAGCATTTTGATTGTAAAGTTACCAAGAATTATTAAATATTTTGGATTTAATAATTCTATAAGTTTATAATTCATCAGCTGGTTAAAAAGATTAAAATCCTCATTATCTTTAAAGGCTTCTAATTGTCGGGGTATAAATGAAACTAAAGATATGTCGCTCCTATACATATTAATCCCATTAATCATTTTATCAAAAAGAATACCCTCATCCCCATCAATAATTTTATCATCCCCTGTATTACAGTAACTATAAAGAAAAAGAACTTTGGAGTTTATGTTGCCCTCAACAAGTGTTAATTCATTGGTAGGCACCTTAAGTGATTTGCTAACTAAAAATTCCTTAATTATCAATACCAAATCATTAATATTATGAGCATCATAAGGGTTAATAGAGGTTTTATTTTTATTTAGTAATGGTTTTGATTCGATGATTTCATCCTTATCTGAGGTAGTTATAAATTCTTCAATATTCATTAATTCCATTAGGATATTTTTTTGATAGTCTTGATTATTCATGAGGCATCAAACTAGCAAATTTATTACAATCTTAATAGTCTATGTTTTTTTCTTTTTATTGCCCTTGGGTCTTAATGCATCTATTAACAATAATCTACTAAGTTCAATTCATGCCGAAAGTAGTTATGACTATTACGCATGGAGTGAGTTAGGATTAGATAAGAAATTTACTGATTCAGAGGAAAGCTATATTTTAAAAAAAATAATAGTAAGAGATTGGGATTTAAATAAATTGCCCTTAAAATCACCTGACTTTCTCAATAATGTACTCAAAGGCCTTGTGAATTTAAGTAAAAATAAGTGTGTAAATATTATTTTTAATAATCAAAATCTTCAATCCTTTGAAGTTTCATTTTTGCAAACTTTTAATGCTTGGCAAATACAATGTAAAAACAAAAAAATGACAACTAACTCTAGATTACAATTCG
Source organism: Pseudomonadota bacterium (assembly GCA_027623775.1). Lineage (GTDB taxonomy): Bacteria > Pseudomonadota > Alphaproteobacteria > HIMB59 > HIMB59 > HIMB59. Next base: position 195 of record JAQBUY010000075.1, on the reverse strand, counting down.
AAAAACATATTAACCAAATTGATCCTAATTTTTCTAATATTTTAGAATTCAATAAATTGGCTTATTTATATTTTAATGATCAGAAAGAAGTCCTCAAGGATATTTACAAGCAAGTAAATTTTGAAAAAGCTAATTTTATTAGTATTAATTTTAGAGAAATTTATTTTTTAAAAAAAATATTAAAAGAATACGAAA
>JAQBUY010000074.1 GCA_027623775.1 Pseudomonadota bacterium | reverse complement strand
CCATTTTTTTCTTTTAATTCTTCAGCTAATCTTTTTGAGACATGTTGATAATTTCCCATATTAGCATAAGGAAGAGTTTCTACAATTCTAAGGTCTGCGCCCATATTTCTTAAGATGTCTCTTTTTTCAGTTGAAGCAGCTTCTGGCATGACAATAATTGTTTTATAACCTCTAGCGTTATTCACCATCGTTAAACCTATTCCTGTATTTCCAAAAGTTCCTTCTACGACAGTTCCACCTTTATCAATTTCTTTTCTCTCTTCTGCATCAAGTATAATTCCAAGTGCCGCTCTATCCTTCACTGATCCTGCTGGATTTAAAAATTCAGCCTTACCATAAATATTACATCCTGTTACTTCGGAAGGGTATTTGAGTTTAATTAAAGGAGTATTTCCTATGAGGTCGACAATATTTTTTTCCATCATAATTAGATTTGCTTCAGTGCTTCCTCTAAATCATCCTGGATATCAGTGACATCTTCTATACCTATTGATAATCTTAAAAGTGAATCTGAAATCCCAAGGGTATCTCTTATACTTTTATCGATAGAGGCATGAGTCATGATAGCTGGGTGTTCAATTAAACTTTCTACACCCCCTAAACTTTCAGCTAATGTAAAAACAGAAAGATTTTTTAGGAATTTTTTTACGCCCTCCATATTCGTATTGAGAACAATAGACATCATGCCGCCAAACCCATACATTTGATTTTTAGCAATATCATGATTTTTACTATCTTCTAATCCGGGATAATAAACCTTAGTAATCTTAGGGTGGTTATTAAGGAAAGAGGCTATTTGCATAGCGTTAGAGTTATGCTTCTCCATTCTAACGGACAAAGTTTTAATACTTCGAATTAATAAGTAACAGTCAAAAGGAGAGGGAACTGCACCTATTGCATTTTGTAAATATTGTATTTCCTCAGATATAGCTTCATTTTTATTTAAGGCAATTGATCCTCCGATTAAATCTGAGTGCCCTCCTAAATATTTAGTTGAGGAGTTCATCACAATATCTGCTCCTAGTTCAAGAGGTCTTTGGTTATAAGCTGAAGCAAATGTATTGTCACAAATAACGAGAATTTTAAATCCTTTAGCAATTTCAACAATATTTTTGATATCTATAATTTTCAGTAAAGGATTAGAGGGAGTTTCTATCCATATAAATTTTGTATTTTCTTTAACTAAATCATCCCAATTAACATTCGTATCAAAATCAACATAGCTTACTTCTAAGTTTTGACTTTTAGCTTTAACTTTATCAAATAATCTTCTTGTTCCTCCGTAGACATCATCAGAACAAATAACATGGCAGTTAGAACCAAAAATTTCACACAGTGTATTAATAGCTGCCATTCCTGAGGAAAAAGCAAATGCTCTGTCCCCACCTTCTACTTCAGCAATTAACTGTTCAAGAACATCTCGAGTGGGGTTTTTTGTTCTCGCATATTCATATTTAAATTCTCCAGGATTTTTTTGCTTAAAAGTAGATGAAAGATTGATAGGAGGCATAACGGATCCAGTTGATTCATCAGCTCCATGTCCAGAATGAATTACTTTAGTATTAAATTTTTTATTTTTCATCGGTTACTCCATAAGGAGCAAAGACTTTATTTGTTGTTTTCTTTTTAGAAATATTTTTTGCCGGCACTCCTACCATAATAGCCCCTTTTGGTACGTCTTTTGTGACAACTGCATTAGAACCAATTCTAGCACAAACTCCTACTTTAATAGGACCTAAAATTTGAGCACCAGAACCAATAATGACATCATTTCCAATTGAAGGATGTCTTTTAATCCCTACCTGCTCTTTAGATTTAATTGCAGGAGAAATCCCACCCAAAGTCACACCATGATAAAGCGTAACATTGTCTCCAATTTCAGTAGTTTGACCTATAACCACACCCATACCATGATCAATAAATAAATTCTTTCCAATTTTTGCTGCAGGATGAATTTCAATTCCGGTAAGAAATCTTGATAATTGAGAAATCATTCTGCCTATAATATGTAAATTCATATTCCAAATCATATGAGCTACACGATGGAAAAAAATAGATTTTACACATGGGTAAGTTAATAAGACTATTAAAATTGATGAAGCCGCTGGGTCTCTTTCTTGAATGGACTTAATATAGCTTTGGATGCTCTCTAAAATATTCATATATCTTTAAATGGTGACAATATTCAAAGAATCAAGTATTTCAAGAGTTTTATAAAAATTATCCCTGTCATATTTTTTATAAAATAGATTAATTATATCTATTAAATTCGATCGATATTGAGCTTAATTATTGCTATAATTTTTAATATTGTTTGTAATTGAAAAACCTAAAGAAATTCACTTAGTAACTTGGAGAAATATGTTTTTTAAATCCCAAGAAAGAAGAAATAATGAAGATTATAATTTTGACGCATTTTGGTCTTCAGCCATTAGAGAAGATTGCTATGCTTTTTGTGCAAAAAATGAAGGTGAGTTTCTAGGTTTTATTGTTGCTTGCTTATCAAATACTTTCATTGAAAAGTATATTCATTTAGATGTTCTTTTTGTAGACCCCAACTATAGAAAAATGGGAGTGGGGAGAGCTCTTCTTAATAAAGTTGAAGAAATTTCCAACTCTCTGGAATTAAATTTTTATATTGAGCGCGTTGAAAAAACTAACTTAATTGCACAAAGACTATTAAATAATTATGAAAAAGTAGATCTTATGATTTATAAAAAAAAGTTTAATTGATTTTTTTTATTTTAATTGGTATTTACATATAATGGATGCAAATAAGAACGGCGAAAATTACGAAAATAATTTATGGATATGGATTGTGATTGCTATTATTGCGATTTCTTCAGTTACAGTAATGTCACAAATTTTTCTTAAAACTCCTTGGCAGTACCTTTAGTTTTTTTTAGATTATTTTCAAATTCAATTAATCTTTTCCATACAGATATTAGCTCAACGATAGTTGTCCAAGAATTCACAAGAAATTGAAATGAAGACTCTACTTTACCAAATGCTCTTATAATTTGCTGCATAATTCCTAGAGTTAAAACACCCGCAATAATAGTAGGACCTAAAGCAATATAAGGAACTAAAACACCAAACTGCAAATAAGACCACTTAGCTACATCAAAATACATGTAATGAAAAAAAAGTTTAAAATAGTTTTTTCTTACGTTTTCAAAAAGTTTTGCAACAGATGGAGGGTCAGCTCGATTATGGTCATCTTCGCCTAAAACTAATTCTTTTCTATAACGTGCCTCAACTACTTGGTTATTAAATTGAAGTCCTGGTAGTTTTATCCCAACTGTCGCTAATCCCACTGTTCCAGCAAGAGCAAATAGAATGGCAACAAAGACCAAACCTTGATTAACTGATCCCACTACAGGAAGAGCGGTAATACTATCTGACAATCCCCATAATATAGGAAGAAAAGCAACTAAGATCATAATAGACCTCATAAACCCAACCCCCAGTCCTTCCATAATACCTGCAAAAATTTTAGTATCCTCTTGAACCCTTTGAGCTGCTCCTTCAATGTTACGAAGTTGATCCCAATGTTTTGTATAAAACTCATTCATAGAAGTTCTCCATCTAAAAATAAAATGCTTGGTATAAAAATCTAAAATGACTGCAATAAAAATATATAAACCTGCAATCTTACCAAAAGTTAAAAGCTGGCCATAATATTCATCTAAAGTGATAGATCCTGGTTCAGAGAGTGCTTTTTGAATGATGTCGTAAAACGAACCAAACCATTCATTAATTTTTACATCTAACTGAACAATATACCAGTTTGTAAAAAGAATCAGAATGGACCCCAATATAGACCAATGCCACCAGTTTTTTTTTAAAAAGAATTGAAACATTTGATCTATTTATATAGTGAAAGCGCCAAAAAATCTCTAATTACTTAAAAAAATATGCTGCTTCAATTAGTTATTATTTATTATCACCAATTAGTCTTAGTATTTAAATAAGATGATAATGATTAAAAATTTATCAAAAATTAAAAGTAAAAAAACTTGTTTTTCATTTACTCCCGAATCTACTGTGAGTGAAATTGCAGATCTGATGGATTTGAAAGACATTGGTGCTGTTCCTATCATCAATCAAGAAAACATATTAATAGGAATATTATCTGAGAGAGACATAGTTCGTAAATTAGTTAAAACAGGCAGAGATTCAGATCTTGTGACCGCTTATGATATTATGACAAAAGAAATTAAATCCGTTCAACTAGATACTCCTATCGCTGAAGCCCAAAGAATTATGACAGAAAATAATATTAGGCATCTACCGGTAGTGGATCAAAATCATAAACTTATTAATTTTCTATCTCAAAGAGACTTAATTTTAAGTCCTTCAAAAAAAATAAACCAAATCATAATGATAGGGTTTCCTCTTCTCATTCTCATTACCATCTTTATAATAATCAAATAAACTATGACAAAAAACACAAAAGGTATTTTATTAGCTGCAGGAAAAGGAACTAGGTTAATGCCAGCAACGCTTCCTCTTTCCAAACCATTACTCCCTCTTTATGACAAACCAATGATTTATTATCCTCTAGAGACACTTATTAGATTAGGTATTAAGGAAATTCTTTTTATTGTTCAAGAAAATGATATTCCTGTTTTTCAAAACACTTTTGGAACTGGTAAAGAACTTGGACTGACTTTTCAATATGAAATTCAAAAATTTCAAAAAGGAATTCCAGATGCTTATTTGATCGCTAAAGATTTTCTAGGCAATTCATCTTCCGTATTGGCTTTAAGTGATAATATTTTTTTAGGAGAAGAGTATTTTGATTTTGCTAATGATGCTTTAGAAAAAATGCAAGTTTTAGGAGGAAGCATTTTTGGATTACCGGTCTTAGACCCAGAAAAATTTGGAGTCATTGAATTAAATTCTGATAATAAAATTATTGGAATTGAAGAAAAGCCATTGGTTCCAAAAAGCAATCTTATTATTCCTGGTTTTTACTTTTTTGATAACAAGGCAACAGAATTAGTCAAACAGCTTAAACCTTCCAAAAGAGGGGAATTGGAAATTACAGATCTAATAAAAATATACTTACATCAAGGTAGGCTTGATTTACAAATATTGGATAATTCAATTCAGTGGCATGATGCGGGAAGTGCTGAAGCTATGCTCGAAGCCTCTATTAAAGTTAAAAACTTTGAAAAAAAGCATAATAAAAAAATTGGATCTTATGAAATCGCCGCTTATGAAATGGGTCTGATAAACAAGGAACAACTTTTAAAAATAGCAAAGAAATATATTAAAGCTGATTACGGTCAATTTATTATTAACTATTTAGAATCTAAATAATTCTATTTATAAAGAACTTTTTGAATTGATTGATTGGTATCTAGGTTAATGACTATATTAGCTTTTTTAGGCATTTCTTTATTCATCCAAATAGTCAGTTTTTCAAAATATTGAATAAATTTTTTAATCTTAATTGATGAAGAT
>JAQBUY010000073.1 GCA_027623775.1 Pseudomonadota bacterium | reverse complement strand
TAATAATAAATAATTCCTATAATCTTTTTTAATTCAAGTAATGTAGTTGAAATACCAAGAACTACTATTAATCTAGCTAAAAATGCCAGAATTTTATTCTTTTTATATAAATGTGAACTTCTCCAAACCCCAATACAAGAGACAAAATAATAAGACAAATTCACAAATAAGTATAAAGAGAAAGTAAATACAAAAGTTCCTATAAAATTTTTAGAGAGCATTAAAAGAGGTATCGATATCACAAAATTACCAAAAACGTAATATAACCAATAAGATTTATATAAAGGTAAATTTCCAGCAAAAAGGTTTAATAAGTTATCTTCTAATTTATCAATCAAAGTCTGCCCCAATTAAATTTATTCCATACTCTTTCATGAAAATAATAAATAATAGCTTTAGTTAATATTTCAAATAAAGCAATAGAAGTTGCCCATTTTAATTCATTGGTGACAATAAAACTTAACACAAAAGTATCAATAGTAGCTAAAGTTCTCCAAGTAAAAGCTTTAATTAGAGATCTCATTCTACTTGCTGTATGAGAACGTTGCCAATTAAACCTATTCCAAATTCTTTCATGAAAATAATAAAGAAAAGATTTTGTAATTACTTCCAGTAAGGCTATGTAAGATGCAAAATGCCATTGAAATTCATTACTATAAATATTAATAATAATTAAACTTAAGATAAAAGTATAAGCTGTACCTAAGGCTCTCCACGTGAAAGCTTTAAAAATTGATCTAGAACGAGTTGCTATCATAATTATTATTTAATTTATTATATTATAAGAAGATAAATTCAAAAACACTTTAACACGTTTTGTCTTAATCACAATTTGTACAGGAATATTGGTATTATCGAATTTAGAATAATAAATATCAATATATTCCATATAATTGAAGTCATCATTAGGTTCTTTCCATAAGCTAAGATAGTAAGGAAAAGTAATTTTTAAACCTGAGGTATCTCCTTGAAAATTAATGGATTCAATGTAATCAAATTTTTTCCCTTTAATAATATCTGATTTTAAATCATAAATTCTTCTGCCGTCAATTATGGTTCTATTTAAAGTGGTTTGAAATAAAAAATATTGAAATAATTGAGATATCGGATCAATAAAAGATTTTTCTAATTTGATGTCTTCGAAACTATCAACATATAAACTTTCTGGTGCAGGAAGAATTTTATAGTCATCTACAAAACCATTTTTATTAAAATTTAATTCAATACTTTTCGTTTTTTTTTTAGATTCAGAAATGTATTTAAAAGAATTGGGATAAAATGAATTATTTTGAATTTCACCAAGAGTTAATGAATTTAATTCAAAAGGATACATTTTATTAAAAAACCCATCAGAAATAATTTGATTATCAATTCTATAGTTGGGTCCATCTATTTTTGCAGACCACATTAAATTAGCTATATGAAGTGTTTTCCATTCAACTTCATAATTTAGATCAATATTCTTGGAAAATAAATTATAGGGTGATAATACAAATAGATAGATGAGCAATATGCGAATAAATAGAGTAGTTTTTGATAAAAACATATTTGTTAATTATACGAAAATTGTTGACGTAAGATCTGAAAATGAATTTTTAGAAGATAATATTCCATCATCTATTAACTTACCCGTATTAAATAATAAGGAAAGAATAATTATAGGGACACAATATAAGGAAAATTCCTTTGATGCTAGAAAACAAGGCGCTGCAATAATTAGTAATAATATTAGTAAAATTATTCAAAAAAATATATTTAAAAAAGAAGAAAAAATTTTAATTTATTGTTGGAGGGGAGGATTAAGATCTCTCAGTCTTTATTTGATATTAAAACAAATAGGTTTTAACGTTGAACTTCTAGAAGGTGGATATAAAAGTTATAGAAAATATATTGTGAATTTTTTTAATAATGAAATTAATAAATTTCAATTTAATCAAATTAAAGGCGTCACTGGTGTCGGTAAGACTTTATTCTTAAATATACTAAAAGATTATGCTTCAGTTTTAGACTTAGAGGGAATTGCAAAGCATAAAGGATCTATATTAGGAGATATACCTAAACAAAAACAACCTAACCAAAAGTTATTTGAAACTAAACTATTTTCAAAACTAATGTCTCTAGGGACTGAAGATAACATATGGGTTGAGTCGGAAAGTATTAAGATTGGAAAACTTAATATACCTAGTAACTTATGGCGTAAAATGGGAGAAGGATTAAGTGTAAAACTAAGTTCTTCATTAAAAGAAAGAGTGATCTTTATATTAAGAGACTATAAATATTTTACTAAAGAACCTGAACTAATGAAAAATGCAATGAATGTATTAAAAAGAATTATCCAAAGAAAAGATTATAGTGTGATTGAAAAAAACCTATCAAAGGGAGATTACAGTAAATTTGTAGAAAGTTTAATTGTTCATCACTATGATAAAGCTTATAAAAAAACTAGATCTGAGGTTGATGACCATCATGACAATATTATAAACATCGATCAGATTAACAAAAAAACTTTTTTAGAAATTATAAAAACTAGCAAATTTTTTAATCAAAATGATTAAATGATTTAACTTTATTTAAATCATACTCTTCAGATATAATTCCTGTACCTTTTTGAATGAAACCAATATTTACTATATTGACTTTGGTATTTTTTTTAAAAAGATCTTTAATTATTTTTATTTTACTAAGAGGGGCTGTAAAAATAGGAACAAATTCCTCACCACTAGATAAAACATAATTGTAATAATCATTAGTATTTAAATATTTAAATAAAGTGGGATTAATTTGATTTAAATTTTTCAAATTAAATTTTTTACGACTTTTTTTTGAAAACTTCATTAAATCATTAACTAATCCATCGGAAAGATCCATACAGCTAGAAACCGATAATCTCTCAAGAATGTGAGAGTAAGTGTGAATTTTAGGTTTTAAAAATTGGTTTATAGCTATTTTTTTTATCTTTTCACTATTGATTTTTTTTGATTTATAAAGGATGTCATAGCCTAATTTAGAATATCCAATATTGGAAAATGTAAAAATTAATTCTTTTTCTTTAGCTTTGGACCTTAAGTAAATTTTTTTATGATAAGGTTTCCCTACTATTGTCATAGTCAAAGAAATAATATTAGGTGATTTAGTGGTATCACCCCCTATTAAATGAATTTTATATTTCTTGAGTAATAGAGTGAGGTTTTTTAAAAAAATTTCTATAAATAATGTCTTTTTTTTTGGGAATGAAATATTTAAAAAACAGTAAAGAGGGTTACCGCCAGAACTCTGTAAATCGCTATAATTGGCATTAAAAAATTTTATAGCTACCTGCTTAGGATTAGATTTTTTTAGATCAAAATGAACATTTTCAACAAAAGTATCTGTACTAATTAATAAATCTTCCTTATTTAAATAGGCGCAATCGTCCCCTATTCCAATTAGATTATTATTGGACTTTGAAAAACTGGAATTAAGTTTTTGAATAATCTTATCTTCGAGATACATAAGCGAGATATAACTAAATTAGCTAAAATCACCTCGTTCAAGTCGATCTTCATATTCATTAGATGTTTCAGAAATAGTTTGTAATTGTTTTTTGGTCATTACACTTAATGTTTTTTGAATAGCAAGTTGGTAAGTATGTAATTGCTCCACAATATTTCTTTCACTAGTATTTCTCATCATCTGACTAAGAGATTTATTTAATTCAGTAAGTCTTCCCTGTAATGTGTTGTTATCATTATCTTCTTTATCATAATACATTTAATTAAAATATATTAGTATCTCAAAAATAAAAATGATTTTATTTAAAATTAGTAATTATCTTTTGATAAAGAGATAAGCTTAATTGATTCATGTCGTGTAAATACTTCTCGGATTCTAATTCCATTTTATTTAAAGATCCTTCACCCAATGTATCCTCTAAGGCTTTTTTATATTCAGGTACATTTCCCCAATTTGAAACAGTATCATTTTTGATTTCAATATGAAATTGAATACCATAAGCATAATTTTTATAATTAAAAATTTGATATTTTGTAGACTCGGAAGATCCTAATAAGTTAATATCGGGATTTTCATCGAGACCTTGAACCTCATAAGAATGCCACTGTAATGCTTTAAATTTATTTGGAAAATTAGAGAACAAAGGATCATAACTGGCAGGTTTTTTAAGTTCAATATCTAAAAATCCTATTTCAGGAGGTTGTGATTTAACAACATTGCCTCCTAAAACTTCGCCTAATAGTTGACAACCTAGACAAAAGCCAACAAAAGGTTTTTGTAAATTTAAGACAAACTCCTTGATGGATTTTTTTTCATCCACAAACCATGGGTAATCAGATTCCATCCATGTATCCATAGGTCCCCCCATAGAAAACATTACGTCAAAGGAATCTAAGTTCGTAGGGATGCGTTCACCCTCATCTAATTCAATTGTTGTTAAGTGATGACCATCGGCAAGAAGTAAATCTTTAAGATAACCTGGATCCTCAATAGAAATATGCTGTAAAGATAGAAAATTCATAATTGAAACATCTTAACTTATTATCTGACGATTGGAAATGTGTCTTTTTTCTTAGTTAAAACTAATTGAAAAATCACATTATCACCATCAATAAAAGTTAATTCACTTAAATTAAGATAAACTTCCCACATACGTAAAAAACGATCATCATAGAGATTCTTGATTTTATTCTTATTATCTTGAAAATTCTTAAACCAATAAGAAATAGTCTTGGCATAATGAAGTCTAAGCACTTCAATATCAGAAATAATTAAACCACTTTTTTCTACAGCGGGCATAATTTCTGATAACGAAGGTATGTATCCACCAGGAAAAATATATTTTCTAATAAATGCTGGTGTAACCTTAGGGTTAGAAATATTACCTATGGTATGGACAACAGCTATACCATCGTCCTCAAGAAGATCGTGAATTTTTTTGAAATAAGTTTTATAAAAAGGCTTTCCTACATGTTCAAACATACCAACTGAAACAATTTTACTATATTTGTTTTTTTCAAACCTATAATCTTGAAGAGCGTAATTTAAATGTTCAGCTTTAGAAAATGATAATTTCATATTTTCACAATAGCTGATCTGTTCTTTTGATAAGGAAATTCCTTTTAAAGAACAGTCATGATTTTCAACAAAATATCTTCCTAGACCGCCCCATCCACATCCTATATCTAAAACATTATCAACATAACTTAAATTTAACTTACCAGCAAGTCTCTTCATTTTATTAATTTGAGCTTGCTCAAGTGTATCATTGTCATTTTCAAAATAGGCGCATGAGTATTGTCGTGTTTTATCTAAAAAAAGCTCATACAATTTATCTGATAAATTATAATGATGAGAGACATTTTTTTTAGATTTAAATAAAAAATTTAATTGAAACAGAGGGTTTATTAATAAATATATTTTATAAAAAGGAAACTTGGAAAAAGTATTTAGAAAACGATTATAGTTAACAAATATTAATTTCATCAAGGTATAAAAAGTACCTTGAACTATTTCAAAATCTTTTT
>JAQBUY010000072.1 GCA_027623775.1 Pseudomonadota bacterium | reverse complement strand
ACCGATTGAATTTTCTTCAATTGTAACAAAACAATCATGATTTTTTAATAAAACTTTTAAAATGGAGGTATCGATTGGTTTAGCAAATCTCATATCTATAATTGTAGATTTAATTTTATGATTTTTTTCTAATAACTCAGATACTTCTTTCACAGATGAAAGTCTATTTCCAAGGTTCAAAAGAGCAATTTTATTTCCTTTTTGAATTGTTTTTGATTTTCCTATAGGGATTTTCTTAAATTTAGATTTTTCGTCATAATCAATAACTGTATCTCTAGGATACCTTATTGCCGAGGGGTTTTTGTTAATAAAGAGAGAAGTATAAATCATATCTTTAAGATCATTTCCATTCGAAGGTGCCATGACGATAAAGTTAGGAAGGCATGTTAGATAAGTTAAATCAAAAGAACCGGCATGGGTAGATCCATCAGCCCCAACATAACCTGATCTATCAATTAAAAATCTTACTGGCAAGGATTGAATAGCAACATCATGAACTACTTGATCATAAGCTCTTTGTAAAAAAGTTGAATATATAGCTGCATAAGGTTTAATGCCTTCAGTAGATAAACCTGCTGCAAATGTAACTGCGTGTTGCTCAGCAATACCAACATCAAAACACCTATCGGGAAATTTACTTTGAAAATCAGCAATACCCGTGCCACCTGGCATCGCTGCTGTTATAGCGACTACTTTTTTATCAAGCTTTCCAATTTGTAATAAAGTTTTTCCCACAACTTTTGTATATGTCATATCGGTCGATTTTTTTTGTACGCCTGAACTGATATCAAAACTAGAAACACCATGAAACTTATCAGAAGATTGTTCGGCAGGAGCATAACCCCTCCCTTTTTCTGTTACTAAATGAAGAAATATAGGACCCGTTAACTCTTTGTCTTTAAATTTTTTAAATAAATCGGCTAACAAGTTCACGTTATGACCGTCAATTGGACCGATGTAATTTAGCCCTAATTCTTCAAATAAAGTATTTCCTGTAATATAGCCTTTGAGATATTCTTCAGTCCTCTTAGCAAAACTTTCGACTTCAGGAGGTAGATTGCTTGTAAATTTTTTAATTACATCCTTAACATTAGTATAAGTTTTAGAACTCAATAGTTTGACTAAATAATTACTCATCGCTCCAACAGGTTTTGCGATGGACATTTCATTATCATTTAAAATAATTAAAGAATTCTTGTTTAAATGCCCGATATTATTAAGTCCTTCAAAAGCCATGCCAGCACTAATGGCGCCATCTCCAATAACACTCACTACATCAAATTTTTTCTTTAAAATATCCCTTGCTACGGTCATACCCAAATTAGCTGATAATGAAGTTGAGCTATGAGCCGCACCAAACGGATCATAAATACTTTCAGATCTTTTTGTAAATCCAGAAAGACCATTTTTTTTTCTTAAAGTATGAATTTTGCTCTTTCGTTCTGTCAATATCTTATGTGGATATGCCTGATGACCAACATCCCATATAATTTTATCTTCAGGTGTATTAAAAATGTAATGCAACGCAACAGTTAACTCAACTACACCTAAGCTAGCACCTAAGTGGCCTCCCGTTTTTGAAACTGATTCAATGGTGAAATTTCTTAATTCACGACATATACTATTAAGATCGTCTAAAGAAAATTTCTTTAGATCATTGGGATTGTTTATTTTATTAATAAATTTCATTAAAAATCTCTTCTGGAAACATAATTTAATAATAAGTCTATATTAAGAATATCTTTATCATTAAAACCTAACTTCTTACAATATTTCATAAAATTATTCTTGTGACTTGATATTTTTTTTAAACACTCATCTAAACCAATCTTATAAGCAATATTAGGTTTGTTTATATCTTTTCTGAGTTTTTTACCAACTTTCTTAAAAAAACCATTAAAATCTAATAAATCATCAGTAATTTGAAATATTTTACCAAATTCAAATGATAATTTTTCTAATAGTTTAATTTCTTTAGTGGTCAAATTTTTTAAAATACCTAGAGAGACAAAACAGAATTTAAATAAAGCTCCTGTTTTTAAATCTTGCATTTTATTAATATTTAAAATGTTAGAAGATTTAATCATCTTAAGATCTAAACTTTGACCACTTATTAAACCATCAAGACCGCTACATTCACATAAGAGATCTATAATTTTAATTTTATGATTATCTGAAATATTTTTAGACTTTACAATATTACTGAAAGCAATTACCTGTAAGGCATCACCACATAAAATTGCGGTAGCCTCATCAAATTTTTTATGAATAGTTGGTTTACCTCTCCTAATATCGTCATTATCCATAGCAGGCAAATCATCATGAATAAGAGAATAAGTGTGTGTCAACTCGACCGTCATACCTAAAACAAAAAGAGATTTTTTATTGATATTAAAAAGTGAACCAAAATAAAAAATTAAAAAAGGTCTTAATCTCTTACCTCCAGTAGAAAAAGAATACTGAATAGATTGATAGATATTTTTTTCATGATTTTTAATTTTTAAAAGTTCTTTTGAGGATTTTAATTCAAATAATTTTTTAAAATCTGATAAATTCTTGTCACTAAAAATCATTCAAATTCTACAGTAGATATTGAATTTTTAGATTTAATAATTTTTTCTATTTTTAATTTAGCATTTTTAAGTTTTTCTTCACATAATTCTTTAAGGGTAATGCCCTCTTCAAAAAGAGAAATACTTTCTTCTAAAGGAGTATTTTCACTTTCTAAAAGTTCAGCTATTTCTTCTAATCTCATTAAAGAATCTTCAAAATTTAATTTGTCATTTTTTTTATTCATTTTTTATATATTCAGAAAGTGCCATTAAGTGATTATTTAAACCATTCTTAAGACCTTCCATATCATATCCTCCTTCTAAAACTGAAATAACTGGAACTTGTCCTCCAAATTTATTCAACACTATATCTGTAACCCAATAAAAATCTTCGTCAATTAAATTTATGGAAGCTAAAGGATCTTTATGATGGGCGTCAAAACCAGCTGAAAAGTATATTAAATCAAAATTATCATTAATTTTAGAGATAATATTCATTTCAAACATTAATCTAAAATCTTTAGAGGATGTATTGGCATCTAAAGGGCAATTAAATATGTTACCACATCCAGTTTCATTTAAATCTCCAGATCCAGGATAATAAGGGAATTGGTGACTAGAAGCATAAATTACATTTGGATTATTTTCAAAAAAATGTTGGGTTCCATTTCCGTGATGTACATCAAAATCAACAATAAGAATTTTGTTAACTTGAGGGTGTTTTAGGGCATTTACCGCAGATATAGCAACATTATTAAATACTCCAAATCCCATAGATTTTGATATTTCGGCATGATGGCCTGGTGGTCTATGTGCGCAAAAATAAGAACAATTTTTTTTTAAATAATTATTATTAAGAATGTCTTCAAAAGCAAGTATAGAACCACCGACAGCAAATAAGTAACTTTTAAGACTATTAGGAGAGCAAATAGTATCAGGATCAAAATAAAAATAACCATCTAAAGGAATAGAGTTCAATATATGGTTGATGTATTCTTTATCATGAACTAAAGATAATTCCTCAATAGTAGCAGCTCTTGGTTTAATAAAATTATGATTAGAGTAACTATTATCTAAGAGAGATTTAACAACTTTATATCTCTCTATATTTTCAGGATGAGAAGGTCCCGTATCATGATTTAAATATTCATCATCAGTAATAAAATTAATTTTCATATTAAGAAGAAATTTTAAGCAATTTTTTTTTTAACCAAAGGTAATTAGTTTTATTGTAAGATTCATGATCTTTTAAAATTTTAGAGAACTTATGCTTATGTTTAGAAATTTTTTCATTATTAGAATTATACCATCTAGAAATTGATTGGGTTTCAACTTCAGGATGAAATTGAAAACCGAAAAAAGGCATATTTTTAATTTTAAAAGCATCAATATCGAAAAATCTGCCACGACCTAAAATTTCCAAAGATTTATGATTGGATATACCTTGATTATGAAATTGCATAAAAGTTAAACTATTTTTATCAAAGAATTTTAAGTTTGGATCAATTACATCATAATAACCAATTTCAGAATTATTTAAACTATTACTAGTTATTTTAGAACCATAAAATTTTGCTATTAATTGAGCGCCTAAACAAATGCCGATAGTAGGAATTTTAAATTTTGATAGCTGTTCAATAAATATGAATTCTGATTTAATAGAGGTTGATGTATCATTAGCACTTGACCTACCCCCAAATATACAAACTAAATTATAAGATTTGATTTCAGAAAGTTTTAAATACTTAATATCAATAGAATTAATTGTCGTTAAAGAATAATGGGAATTAAACAAAATATGAGAAACTGTACCAGAATCAAATGGATTATGATGATTGATTAAAAGAGCTTTTTTCATGTCTAGTAAAGTTTGCTACTGTACCAAATATTATTGCATAAGAAAGCAAAGAAGAACCTCCGTAACTAACAAAAGGTAGCGGCATGCCTGTAGGAACAAATAAATCAATAGAAGTTGATATATTAACAAAGGCCTGAAAACATGTCATGAAAGCAAGGGTAAAAACAGTATTTTTAAGAAAAAGATTATTTAGTGAATCAGAAGTTTTCTTTGCGACATAGAGGTAAAGTGGATATAGAAAAACAATAAGAATACCAAATAAAATTCCAACTTCTTCTATAATGATTGAATAGATAAAATCATTTTGTTTTTCTGGAATAAAATACTTTAATTGCCCCTCACCAAGACCAACACCAACTAAACCGCCTTTAGTAATTGCATTTATACTTAATTCAACTTGCTTACTTGTATCTAAAAAAAAACTTAAAATTCTATCTCTGACATACAGATTAAGAAAAATAATAATCGTAGTAAACAATAAGCCAAAAAATGAAAGAATTAAAAAAAACTTAATTTTTCTTATGTAAAGAATTGATATCAATGAAAAAGAAGTAAAAAAATACATGGAAGTAGCAAAATCAGGTTGATTAGCAATAAGGAAAAGAATAATAATAAAAACAAAAATTGGAATATAGAGTATTTTATAATTGATATTTTTAAGACTTAAATAAAAAAACCAAGAAACAAAACAAATAAAAGGCCCTTTAATTAATTCGGAAGGTTGTATAGAGAAACCAAAAAACCTTATCCATCTTCTTGCACCATTTATCTCATAACCAAAAAAATATGTATAAATCAGTAGTAATATAAGAAAGAATAAAAAAAAATTTAAAAAAGTTTTGAGGTTATCTTTTTTTAAAAAAATTATTGAAAAAAAAACAGATAAAGAAATAACTACATAAATTAAATGTTTTAATAAATTAATATCAGAATTTAAAGAAAATAGAGTAAATATTCCAATAAAAATTAAGCTAAGTGGAATAATAATAAGTTTTTTATTAATAGAATTTAAAAATAAAATTAATAATGAATCGTATGTATTCTCATTTAAATTAAGCATTTATATATTTCTTAACCAAGTAATTAAAATGATTACCCCTCTCGATAAAGTCACTATAG
>JAQBUY010000071.1 GCA_027623775.1 Pseudomonadota bacterium | reverse complement strand
AAAAATTAGAATTATTGAATGATCAATTTTCAGATGAAATTAACTTAGAAAATTTAAAAAAAGATCCACAATAATGTAGTTTTAATTAATTAAAATATTTGTAGCAACTTATTCATTAATATATTAAAAATAATCAGCTAGTGGCCTCTTAGCTCAGTCGGTAGAGCAAAGGATTGAAAATCCTTGTGTCGTTGGTTCGATTCCAACAGAGGCCACCATTTAATTTTTATTATTCAGAAGTAAGGTTTAATTCGTCAATACAACGATCATTTCTTGATCTACTTAGTTCAAGTAATCCCCCTCTTGTATAGCCGTATACATTAGTAATACTTAAATCATCGCGAAATTCATTCTTAAGCATTCCAACGAGTTTTTTTAATGTATTTTGATCACTTGCCACTGGATCAATAACAACTTTACCTGAAATATTTTTAAGTTTAATTAACTTTGCTATTAAATGAATTGCCTCTCTATTTGTGTCAAATCTTTTAGCGGCGCCTGTATTGACATCAATAGCAGTTAAGGCATCAGTTTTACCAATCATAATATTACCTCCACTTGGAAGAGAGTATTTAGACTCAATAAGATAATCAATTTTTTCAGTTAAATTAAATTCTTCTTCAATTTTTTCTTTTGCTATTTCCTGACAAAATTGAGCAAAACTACTATCTAGTGTTTCATCCCAAGATTTCACTCTTTCGAACCTATCATTTTCACTAAAAATAATTTGATCTGTATTTTTATCACAGTAATCACAAACAAAATTTTGATCAAAAAAATTATTTTGAAACACTATTCCTTCAGTTTGAACTTCTTTAGCATCTAGTTCAATTTCATTCCAAAGATCATAGATATTTTTTAATTCAGATTTAGCTATTTCTAAAGTATCTGGCGTCAGATTATGTCTAGCAATTAGACCAACTTCAGATTCACTTAAAGAATCCATAATTGCATCTTGCTGACTTGAATCTAAGTTTTTTCTTGTCCTTCTACTTAAAATAATTTCATCTCCGTAAGGAAGAAGATTGATAAACTTTCCAGTTAAAATGATATTATTAGTAAAAAGATGGACTTTGTCTTTAGATCCAATACTTCTTACTTGTAAAAGAAGAGACTGTCCTTCATGGACTTTTTCTCCACTAGGAAAAATAATTCTTTTAAAGAAACCTTTTTTACCTTCAACACCATAAGATACAAATGCACAACTGTCGTTTGGTAAAATTTCTGCGATCTTTACTTTATAAATATCTCCGATTTGTACGTCTTCATTAGTTTGGAAACGGATATTAACAAGTTCTCCGTTATTAAGTTTAACTCCACATTTAAAGTTTTTGTAATTTGTAATAATAAGTTTAGTTGCCACTGTATTGCTCCTTTATTTAAAAAATATTTCATTAGTTTTTTGATCTGAAGGTAATTCTACCTTTAGTTAAATCATATGGTGTCATTTCAACTGTTACACGATCTCCAGCCAAAACTCTTATTCTGTTTTTTCTCATTTTTCCAGATGTATGAGCTATTACCTCATGATCATTATCGAGCTTTACTTTAAACATTGCATTTGGAAGTAAATCCGAAACTACACCTTGAAATTCTATTGCATCTTCTTTTGACATTTTTTATATCTTATGACTTGCTTGCTCTTATTTCAATAGATAAAGCATGGGCATCTAGTCCCTCGCTTTTGGCTAGCTCAATTGTTTTGCTAGCTATTTTCGAGAATGTTTTTTTACCAACCTTAACAAAAACAGTTTTTTTAACAAAATCATCAACACTTAATCCTGATGAATACCTAGCAGATTGATCGGTAGGAAGAACATGATTTGTTCCAATAGAATAATCTCCTAAAGCTACAGCATTTTGCTCACCGATAAAAACGGACCCAGCATTTACTATATTCTGTTCTATTTGGCTAGAATCCTTCATATGAAAATGGAGATGTTCAGGGGCAATAAAGTTAGTTATTTCAAACATTTCTAAAGAATTTTTAGCTAAAATTGCATATGAATAATTCTTAAGAGATTCAGTAGCATTCTTAAACTTATGGATTTTTTGTGTTTCTTTAATCTTTTGGATAACTTCTTGGATTAGAGTTTTAGAAGTTGAAACTAAGTATGTTTTAGCATGAGGATCGTGTTCCGCTTGCGCTAATATGTCTAAAGCAATTAGATCAGGTTTTGAAAACTTATCAGCTAATACTAATATCTCAGAAGGTCCTGCTTGCAGATCAATACCAATCGTACCAAATAATTGTTTTTTTGCTTCCGCTACAAATTGATTACCTGGACCAAAAACTTTATAAGCTTTTTGAATAGTTTGAGTGCCAAAAGCAAAAGCAGCGATGGCCTGAGCTCCTCCTATATTATAAACTTTATTAACCTTACAAAGGTGAGCTGCAGCTAATGTTAATGTAGAAACTTTACCTTCTGTTGAAGGAATACTAATCATAATATTTTTCACACCTGCAATTTTTGCAGGAATAGCTGTCATCAAAACAGTGGAAGGATAAGAAGCTAAACCTCCAGGTATATAAAGACCAATATTCTCAATAGGGTTCCATTGGACAGAGAAAGTTGTATCGAGCTTGTCTTTAAATTTATGATTTTTTTTAATTTGGTGACTGTGATAAAAATTTATTCTTTCATAAGCTAGATTAAGTGCTTCCCTTTGATTTTTAGTAATAGAATTATACGCTTCCTTTAAAGCTTTAGGCTTAATAATAAGATTAGATAAAGTTGCTTTTTTATTTTCAAACTTTTTAACATATTTTAGTACGGCCTTATCTCCATTTTTTCTAACATCTTCAATAATTGTTGAGACAGTTTTTTTCACTTCTTGATTAGCCTGAGAGATAGTATTTTTTTGTAAAATAGATTTTAGATTATTAAAACTGGTTTCTCTCATAAGATGATTTATATAATTAATTTTTTAATAAGTTCTTTTTTAAGGTCGTAAGCGTAATAACTACTAATAGCTACTGTTGAGATATTATTATTAATAATGATATTTTCATAAAGTTGATTTTCTTTTAATGTTTGTCCTGACTGAACTAAATCCACTATAAAATCAGCGACTCCATATTTAACAGCTAGTTCTATAGATCCATTTAATTTAATTACTTCTATTTGAATATTTTGTTGTTGGAAATAATTCTCAGCAATATTTTGAAATTTTGTAGCAACTTTAAAAATTTTCTTTTGACTAAAATCTATTTTTTTCTTATCCGAAGCAATAGATATACGGCATTTACCAATATTTGTTTTTGATAATAAAACAATATTTTGATCGCTATTTTCTAAAATATCATCGTAACCGACAAAACCAATATCAGCAGCTCCGAGCATAGTGTATGAGCGAATGTCAGCTGGTTTTAATTTAATAACTTTAATATTTTTAAAATTAGAAGAAAAAGTAAGTTTTCTTGATTGGTCATTAAAGAAATCTTTTTCAAACTCTAAACCTTTGACTTTTAGGAAGGTTACTATTTTGGATTCCAACCTACCTTTAGGACATGCAATAATTAATTCTTGATTGTTCATTATTTTTTTCTCTTAATGTTTACGCCACATTGTTTTAATTTTAAATCAAAATCTTCATAACCTCTGTCTAAATGATAAATTCTACTGATAGTAGTCTCTCCTTTTGACAATAAAGCAGCAATTATTAAAGAAAAACTACCTCTTAAATCAGTAGCCATCACTTCAGCTCCATTTAATTCTTTCACTTTATTAACAATTACAGTGTTACTGTTAAGGGTTATATCAGCACCAAATCTCTTTAATTCAGGAACATGAATAAAGCGATTTTCAAAAATATTTTCTTTAATTTTAGATTTATTGCCATTTTTTAAAAAAATAGTAATTAATTGAGCCTGTAAATCCGTTGGAAACCCCGGATATTCCTTAGTCTGAATTAAGTTTATTGGTTTGATAGCATTACAAGAAAAAAGATATTCGTTTGTATCGATTTTTTTAATTTTTAATCCCATTTTTTTAAAAATCTTAATAGGCTCTTCTAGGTGCTCTATAAGAAAATTTTTAATTGTGATTTTTCCTTTAGTTGCCATTGCGGCTAATATATAAGAACCAGCCTCGATACGATCAGGTATAATTTCATGATTTGATAAGTTTAAATTCTCACTTCCAATAATTTTAATAGTTCTTTGATTGACCGTTATTTTAGATCCACATTTCATAAGAAAGGAAATTAGATCCATAACTTCGGGTTCAATCGCACAATTTTTTAAAATGCTAATACCGTTAGCTAAAGTTGCAGCCATAATGATATTTTGAGTAGCTCCCACACTAATTTTAGAGAAACGATGATTGATAGCATTAAGTCTTTTAATTTTTCTAGAAGCAACGACATAACCATTAAGAATTTTGATTTGAACACCCATTTTTTTTAAAGCATCTAGGTGAAGATCTATTGATCTCGTACCTATTGCACAACCTCCAGGAAGAGCAATTTTAAAAGAAGGATATCTTGCAATAATAGGGCCCAATAAAACAATAGAGGCTCTCATTTGTCTTACATAATCGTAATCAGCAACTTTTTTAGAAATAGTGGAATTATGAATAGCTACGACATTATTTTTAAAATTAACTTTACACCCAAGATTACTCAGAATAGATATTAGAAACTTTGTATCTCTCAAGTTAGGAACATTACCGATAACACAACTACCTTTTGATAAAACTGTAGAAATTAAAATTGGTAAAGAGGCGTTCTTTGAACCTGAAATTTCAATCGTTCCATTAATTTTACCAGGACCTTTAATGACTAATTCTTGCATATTAAATCTTTTTGAGTTTCTTTCGTTTAGCTATGTTTTCTTTAAGTTTTTTAGCTAATTTAGCGTTTTTCTCTTTATCCTTTTCAATATTTTTAGTTTGATCTTTATTCATAAATTTTTTTTAATTACTATATATCTAAATATCACAATGAGAATGCTTTTAATAATAATATTATTTCCTCTACTAGCTTTTGCTGAAAATAATTTAAGAATAGTTGATGGGGATACGATTCATTTAAATGGAGATAAAATTCGTTTCTCGGGTATTGATACACCTGAAATAAAGCAGATGTGCAAGAAGAATGAATTGATTATTGCATGTGGATTAATGGCTAAAAATTTATTAGAAAAAAAAATAGGAATGACCATTCCTGTATGCATCATGGAAGGTAAGGATCGATACGGAAGACTACTTGCCGAATGTTTTGTTAATGAGGAAAGTCTTTCTAGTTATTTAGTGAGAGAAGGTTTTGCCTTTGCTTATACACAATACTCCAAAAAATTTGTTGAGGATGAGAATTTTGCGATAAAAAATAAAATTGGAATGTGGTCGATGGATTTTATATTTCCTTGGGATTTTAGAAAAAGTAAATATAATTTCAAGTAAATGAATTTAGAAATTATTATGCCTTTAATTTATTTAATTTGTTTGACGATTTTAATTGGTCCAAGATTTTTAGATACTAATTCAACTTTAAAAAAAATGCTGAATAATCTAAGTGTTTGGGTTTTAATTGTTATTTGTATAGCTCTTGCCTATCAAAGTTATTATTATTTA
>JAQBUY010000070.1 GCA_027623775.1 Pseudomonadota bacterium | reverse complement strand
AGCTACAACTTTTGCAATCCATAATATTAAGTTTGAAAAAAATAAAAATAAAAATAAAAAAAATACTATTAATTTTATAATAGGAGGTAAGAATAAAAACTTTAAATTTGATAAAACTGTTCAAGAAAAAATTTTAAATGACATTAAAATACTTAGTCAAAAATATTTTGTTCAAATTATTCCCTCTAGGAGAACGCCTGAAAGGCTGATCGAAAAAATTAAAAATAAGAAAATTCCTAATTCAGATATATTGATTAGTATTAATAATCCAATCAAGTATGGGCAGTTTCTTTGTCAGTCTATTGCAAATATCGTAACTTGGGATTCTATTTCAATGATATCTGAGTCAGTATATTCTGGAGTTGGGACATTTATCTACTCTTTTGAAAAGGAAAGTTTGCCAAAAAAATATAAGTATTTTCATAGAGACTTAATGGAAAAAAATTATATTAAAAATTTTTCAATAAATTTTACTCCCTTTAAAACAACCATAAATGAAGATTTATCAGAATTAAAAAATAATATCTTGTATAAGATTAATCAGTCGCCTATTTTCAATACTTAAATATGTCCTTAAAAGATTCCTTATTGAACCTGTCACACACCTATGATTATCCATTTAATCATTGGCAAATTGATAAACCTCTCACAGAATCTATGGTTAAAGAGTTAATGAATGTAAATATTTCAGATGCTCCCAGATCTTTTGACGGTACTCGTGCAGCTGATGGCGGTGGAGATGGTAAGGATGGCAAACTTAGAGTTTTTTTAGAGTTTGATAATGCTCATTTACTTCCTGAAGGTCATCAGCTAATTGAAGACTTAAGAGATAAAGATGTTATCGCTAAAATTGAAGAAAATATTAAAAAAAAAGTTTCTGAATATTTTATAAGAGTTGAGTATATAACAGATAGAAAAGGTTTTTGGTTAAAACCTCATAAAGATATTGAGGAAAAACTTATGACAATGATGTTATTTATCAATACTTATAATGAGTCTGAATCTTTAGGTACTGATTTTTATGATGAAAGTATGAAATTAGTTAAAACAATCCCATATAAACATAATACAGGTTATTACTTTGCATCTGGTGGTAAAACATGGCACGGATTAGAAAAAAAAGAAATTAAAATAGAGCGAAGATGTATGCAAATTAATTATGTTACTTTTCCAACTAGTTGGCCTGTAAAAAAATGACAGAAGTTCAAAATGTAGTAATTATAGGATCAGGTCCAGCAGGTTATACTGCAGCAATTTATACTGCTAGAGCTAATTTAAAGCCAATTATGATCTCCGGTCTTCAACCAGGAGGTCAATTAACTATTACTACAGATGTTGAAAATTATCCAGGATATGAAAATCCAATCCAAGGACCTTGGCTTATGGAGCAAATGAAAAAACAATCTGAAAATGTTGGTACTAAAGTAATCAGTAATATGGTTACTTCAATAGATTTAAATTCTAAAATTAAAAAATTAACCCTTGATGATGGATCTGAAATTAACACCAAGAGTGTAATAATATCAACTGGAGCTCAGGCCAGGTGGCTGAATGCAAAGAATGAAGATAAATTAAAAGGATTTGGAATATCAGCATGTGCTACATGTGATGGTTTCTTTTTTAAGGATAAGATAGTCGCTGTTGTTGGAGGAGGTAACTCTGCAGCTGAAGAGGCATTATTTCTTACGAATTTTGCAGCTAAAGTTTTTTTGATACATAGAAAAGATAAACTTAGGTCAGAAAAAATACTGCAAGATAGATTAATAAAAAACCCTAAAATAGAATTTTTATGGAATAAAAAGGTTGAAGAATATCTGGGAGATAAAAATCTAAGTAGTGTTTTACTTTCAGATACTTTAACAGAAGAAAAAATGGAACTAAATATCGACGGTCTGTTTGTAGCTATAGGACATGATCCTGCCACTGAAATTTTTAAAGGTAAATTAGAAATGGATAATGAGGGCTATATTATTACCAAACCCGATAGCACTCAGACAAATGTTATAGGAGTTTTTGCTGCCGGAGATGTTAAAGATAAAATTTATAGACAGGCTGTTACTGCTGCAGGTATGGGATGTATGGCTGCTTTAGAGGTTGAAAAGTATATTTCTGAAGATAGTTAATACTTAAGTCTTAAATTAACCTTGTTTTGCTTTCATTCTAGGGTTTATTTTATTAATTACAAATAATTTACCCTTTCTTTTAACAAGCTGGTTATTTTTATCTCTAACTTTAGCGGTTTTTAGTGAACTTTTAATTTTCATATTTTTTTAATTTGGATAATGTAATATCTTTCGAAAACTATGTCAATTCAAGAAAAAATCAACCAAATTATTGAAAACTTTTCATATTTTGATAATTGGGAAAATAGATATGAATACCTAATTGATTTAGGTAAAAAACTTCCTAAGATTGATGAGAATTTAAAAATCAATGAATTTAAAGTACAAGGTTGTGCTTCAAATTTATGGGTAATTCCTGAAATTAATCAAAATATAATAAATTTTAAGGGTGCGAGTGACTCAGCAATTGTTCAAGGATTGTTTGCAATTTTAACAAACGTTTATAGTGGAGCTACAGCTGAAGAAATCATTAATAACCCTCCTCTATTTTTAGAAAAAATTGAATTAAAAGAACATTTGGGTCCTTCTAGAGCAAATGGCTTAAATTCTTTAATTAGACATTTAAACTCAATAGCAAATAATATGCTAATTTCATCTTAATTTTATTTTAATCTTTTTTTTTTAATGTCTTATGGTAGTTTCTCAAAATGAAATTTATCAAATTTATTTCAATATTATTATTATTGACAACTAATATTTTTGCTAAGGAGGATATTATTAACATACAACTTAAAGACGGTATCGTCAAAATCAAGACCTTCGATGATAAGGCACCTAAACATGTAAAACGAATTAAAGAATTAGTTTCTGAAGGATTTTATGATGGAATAGTATTTCATAGAGTTATTGATGGGTTTATGGCTCAAACTGGAGATCCATTAGGTAATGGGACTGGAGGGTCTGGTCAAAATATAGATCAAGAATTTAATGATACTCCTCACATCAAAGGAACGCTAAGTATGGCAAGATCAAGTGATCCAAATAGTGCAGATAGTCAGTTTTTTATATGTTTTGATGACGCTCCTCATCTTGATGGTCAATATACTGCTTGGGGTCAAGTTATTGAAGGAATGGATTTTGTGGACAAGATTAAAAAAGGTGATCCTATGAAAAATGGCTCTGTAGATGAACCAGATACAATTATTAAAATGTGGATTGATGAAAAATAGTTACTTATCTTTGGGTAATTTTTAATTCAATTCTTCTATTAGATTTTAAATCTTCTGGGGTATTACCTAATGACAAAGGTTGATTATCACTATAACCATTTGCTGAAAGCCTGTCAGATGGTATGCCCTGGGAAATAAAGAATTTAACAACCTCTAAGGCTCTTGTGTGAGATAATTCCCAATTTGAAGGGAATTGATCAGTATAAATTGGAATTTTATCCGTATGCCCATCAACCTGAAGTATCCAGTTAAGATCTGTAGGTAATTCATCAATTAATTCTAAAATAGTTGCTGATACTGAAGAAAGAGCTACCTTACCTTTTGTTTGTATCTCAGCACTGCCAGATGAAAATAAAATTTCAGACTGAAAAACAAATCTATCACCTTGTACAGTAATTTGAGATCTATCTGCTAATAACTCACTTAGTCTTCCAAAAAATTCTGAACGATATTGTTGCAACTTGAATAATTCACTCGTTAAAACTCTATTAAGTCTTTCACCTAAATCACCAATTTCTAACTTACTACTAGCCATCTCTTTTTCCTTAGTTTCCAAAATATCATTAAGGATTAGAATTTCATTAGTTAGAATTTCTACATTATTAGATAAATTAGATATTTTAGCTAATGCCATTTCTAAATCCTCATTCCGTAATGAAGCTTCAGAATTTAATGAATCTAGTTTACCAGCAAGAGACTGATTTTCTATTTTTAAACTATCTAAAGTTTGAGAAATATTTGTCTTTTCTTGATTGGATGAGAACAAAGAATCGAGAAGTGAAGTCTGTTCAGATTGAAGAACTGCAATATCTGACTGCATTGACTTATTTTCATCTAAACTTAAAGATAATTCATTGGTAATTTGAGTTATTATATCATTGAGTGCGTTCATATCTAAATTTTGCTGATTTACTATTTCTGAAAGAGATTGAATATTGACCTCTTGATCTGAAATTATCACTTCTTTTTCTAAAACACTTTTTTGAGTATCTGTAAGAGATTCATCCTGATAAACAATTGTTTCGTCTTGAATATCAATTGTATTTTCTAACTTCTGAATTTCCTCATTTTTTCCTACAACTAAGTCTCCAAGGTAAACCTGAGATACTGTAAACAATAGAACAATAAAGATAATTACCATTAAAGTTGATGCTAAAACATCAACAAAACCAGGCCAAATTATACTATTATCTTCTAATTCAGATGATTTTGATAAATAACTCACTTCTCGTCTTTAAGATGAGAGAGAGTTTTGCTTACGATTCTTAACTCGTCTTGAATTTTATCTTTAATTTCTTTATTCACTTCTTTTAAATCTGAAACTAAAGTCTCATCTCTTAATTTTATGGTTTTTTCAATTGAAGATAGTCCTGAAACCACAGAATCAAGTTTTTCTAAAATTTGCTCATTAATAGATGTGGCATATGCATATTGAGAAGATTCAGAGGAAGATATTTCATTTAGATTAAATGGGCTTTTACTTTTATAGAAAATTCTGATTTGAGACTCACAAAATTCATAATAACTTTGTTTAACACTCTTAACGATAATTTCATAAAGACCTAATATTAATGAAACCACCAAACCAAATAATGAAGATGTAAAGGCAATTGTCATTCCAATTAAAGGAGACTTAAGTCCATCCTTTAAAGTTGAAAAAAAGTTTCCAAAACTTTGGTCGTCTATACTTAAACTATCAATAACATTAGCAACACTTCCTATTGTCAACAGCAATCCAAAGAAAGTTCCAATTAATCCTAAAAAAACAGCTAGGTTTATTAGATATTTGGAAAGATCCCTACCTGATTCAATTAGACTGAGAAGTTCGTCCAAAATATCATTTAAGTTTTTATTTAATGTTTGCGACTTTCCAATAATACCTAAATTTAAAGCTATAGATTTAGTAAGAGGGTAAGAACCCAAAGATTGATCATTAATTTTTAATTTTCCAAAAGCAACAGAGTTCATAAATCTATATTCAGATAACAAAGAAAAAATCTTAAAAGAATACAAAGAGAAACCAACGATAAAAGTTAATACTATCAATCCATTAATATAAGGATTAGAGCTGTAGTAGGAAAGTATCTGATCATAACCAACTATAAATGCGAAAACAATTAGAATTGATAAAAAAATGTAACCTATAAAGTTTTTAAACATAGTTTTATTTTATAGGTAAAATAGTAATTTAAAACATATAAAATACTAAAAATGGTGGGCGTGACAGGATTCGAACCTGTGACCCCTTGCATGTCGAGCAAGTGCTCTAACCAGCTGAGCTACACGCCCTTAA
>JAQBUY010000069.1 GCA_027623775.1 Pseudomonadota bacterium | reverse complement strand
AACGGAACAGGTATGGGTGCTTGGGGACTTGATGAATTAAGATGGACAAAGCCTGTATATCCTGGTGATATTTTAAAAACGAAAGTTGAAGTTTTAGAAATAAAAAAATCTACAAAAAACCCTTCTAAAGGAACGGTAAGACTAAAACAAACAGTAACCAATCAAAATAAAGAAATTGTGATGACATGGATTTCTAATAGTATGATTAAAACTAAGTTATAAATAAGATTAAATATTTAAAGCAAAAAAAAACTAAAGTTTAATCTCTTTCAAACTCAAAATATATATACCTATCCGCATCAAACTAAATATAATTAGATTGTTCTTCCTCCATCTACTGGCAACACAACACCAGTAACTAAATCCGCTTCGTCGGAAGCTAAATAAACTGCTGCTGAAGCAATGTCTGAAGGATTACAAAATCTACCTAAAGGGATACTAGAAATAAATTTTTCTCTATTTTCTTTAGTATCTCCTCCCATAAATTGAGGAAGAAGTGGTGTTTCACCTGCTACAGGAGCAATACAGTTAACTCTTATCTTATCTGGAGCTAATTCAATCGCCAATGCCTTAGACATAAAGTTGACGCAACCTTTTGTTGAGTTATACCAAGTCAAACCTGGCCTTGGACTAAGGCCAGCTGTAGAACCTATATTAATTATATTTCCTTTATGAGACAATTCTCGCCATATTGGGATAATAGACTTAATCATGTGAAATATAGAAAAAACATTAATATCATAAACTTTTTTAAATGTTTCTTCATCAACTTCTAACATGGGTTGATTTACATGTGTCCATCCAGCATTATTTATAACAATGTCTATAGTACCTAATTTTTCTATTGTTAAATTAACAGCTTTATCTATATCTTCTGCTTTAGTGACATCACAATAAAGGGCTATTGTATTTTTTCCAAGTTCATTAGACAAAGATTTAGCTGCTTCTATATTAATGTCTATAATAGCTACTTTGGCACCTTCTTTTAC
The DNA here is from genome assembly GCA_027623775.1 of Pseudomonadota bacterium. Classification (GTDB taxonomy): domain Bacteria; phylum Pseudomonadota; class Alphaproteobacteria; order HIMB59; family HIMB59; genus HIMB59. The sequence continues at coordinate 4,680 of JAQBUY010000069.1, read as the reverse complement.
AAATCTTTCTGCCATCCCTTTTCCAAAACCTGAAGCTGCACCGGTAATTAACGCAACTTTATTTAACAGCCTCATTTATTTCTCCTAAAATCTAATTTAAATCATACCGCTAAATATTTTTTTAAAGTTTTTGTATCTTTTCTTAATTCATCAATACTGTTTTCAAAGACTATTGATCCCTTATCTATGATCGCTGCATGGTCAGCTATTGCAAAACAAAACCTAATATTCTGCTCCGCAATTATTATTGTAACATTTGTATTTTGAAGGTTTTTAATTAGTTTGGCAATATCTTGAACTATGATAGGCGCTAAACCTTCTGATGGTTCATCTAATAGTAAAATATCTGGATTACCCATTAACGTTCTTGCAATAGATAGCATTTGTTGCTCTCCACCAGAAAGTAATCCAGCGTTTCTATTACGAAGATCATAGAGCAATGGGAAAAAATCATACACTCCAGATAAATGAATTTCTTCTTCTCTTTTTAAATTTTTTTTTGCCCCTATTAATAAATTTTCTTCTACAGAATGTAATTTGAAAACTTGTCTATCTTCTGGAACATATCCAATACCCAAACGAGAAATGTTATAAGGTTTTAAATTTTCTATATTTTGATTATCTAATAAAACAGATCCAGATTTTATAGGAGTTAATCCAGCTAATGATTTAAGAGTTGTACTTTTGCCAGCACCATTTCTTCCTAATAAAGCAAGTGTTTTTCCTTTTTTGGTACTTAATGATAAATCAAATAAAATTTGTGAATTATCATAAAATACATTTAAATTGTTAACTTTTAAATAATAATTTTCTGACATAAAGTATACCTAATTAATTAAATAGATTCAAAATCTTCACCTAAATATGCATCAATAACTTCCTTATTTTTTTTGATTTCTGAAGAATTACCTGATGCTATTAAGGATCCATATCTTAAAACATTAATTTTTTGTGAGATTTTAAAAACTATATCCATATCATGTTCAATAAAAATTAAGGTTACATTTTTTAATTTCCATAACCTTTCTATTGTACTTACCATTTGCCATCTTTCTTCTGGTCCCATTCCAGCTGTTGGCTCATCTAACATTAAAACCTTAGGCTCTAGGGATAAAGCTAATCCAATATCTAGAACTTTCTGGTCACCATGAGAAATGTTGGAACATAAGTCATCAGAAATATCATTCATTTCTAAAGTATCTAATAATTCTTCTGATTTATTTTGTAGATCTTTACTATAAAAAGGTTTAAATAATTTTTCTGAAATACCAAGTCTAGAAGCTAATGAAGCCATTAACGCCTCTTTTACTGTTAATGTAGGAAAAATATTAGCAATTTGGAAAGCTCGTCCAATTCCTTTCAACACAATTTCTCTCGGGCTTAAATTAGTTATATTTTCACCTGCAAGTAATATTTCTCCAGAGTCAGGTTTTATTTTTCCAGTTATCAAGTTAAATAATGTAGTTTTTCCTGCTCCATTAGGACCAATTATCGAGGAAAGCGAACCTTCTTCAAAACTTAAAGAAACATTATTTGTTGCAACAACTCCTCCAAAAGATTTATTGATATTTTTAATATTTAACAAACTGTCATCCTATTCAAACTAAATATCAATTTATTTTTTTTTAAAAGATATTTTCTCTAAAAAATATTCTACAAGACCTTTTCTTAAGCCTAAAACTACTATCATAATTATTATACCAATCACTAAATCTGAGTGACTTGAATATATTTGTACTATGTCATTTATTGACCTTAATAAAATTGTTCCAACTAACGGTCCTATAAAAATAGATACCCCTCCAAGCATTATCATAAAAATGGCTTCACCTGATTGCGTCCAAAAAGCCCATTCAGGATATGCTCCAGATGTAAAAAGTGCCATTATTATTCCGCCAACACTTGCCATCATAGATGCAATTACAAAACATATAAGCTTAACTCTTAAAACTCTTATACCAATAAATTCAGCTCTTTCTGAGTTATCCCTTATTAATCTTAGCGTATATCCGAAATTACTTTTATTCAAAATTCTTAGTATAAAAATACACAAAACAAAAATTATAGAACAGAAGATATATCTATGAATAGAATCTGATAAATCTATTCCTAAAAACGGCGGACGAGGGATTCCACCCATTAATCCTTGATCACCACCCGTCAAAGATACCCAACTGACGATGACACTATATAAAAACATTTGAAAAGCTAAGGTTAGGAAAGCAAAGTATATATCATTTAATCTTACACAAATAATTCCAATAATCGCAGAATATAAACCTGTAATTAATACTGATAAAACAAAGGCTATTGGGATAGAAAATTGTCCAAAATACATCACAAAATTTTCATTTTGTAATAATAATCCAAACGCGTATGCTCCTAGTGCAAAAAAAGCTGCATGACCAAAAGAAACCATTCCTGCAAAACCAATTAACATATTTAATGACATAGCTAATAAACCAAAAGAAAAAATTGAAACAAGAAAATCTCGTGGCCAGGGATGTTCAATAAATAATGCTATTGATATTAAAATTAATAAGGAAATAATTGAAATATAAATATCTTTCTTATGAAATTTAATAAAATTCATTTTGATGAACCTTTAACAAACAGACCAGTTGGCTTGAAAATCAATACTAATGCCATTATTACAAACATCATTCCGTCAACAAATAATGGAAATCCCACAGATCCTATAGACCTTGTAATTCCAAGAATAAGAGCTGCTATTAAAGCTCCTGGAATTGAACCCATTCCTCCTATTACAGTTACTATAAAACTTTCTATTAATATTCCAAATCCCATGCCAGGTGTTAATGACCTTACTGGAGCCCCTAATGCGCCTGCTATTCCTGCCAATGCACATCCTAGCCCAAATAATAATGCAAAATATAGAGGTACTCTTATTCCTAATGCAGATACCATTTTCGCATTTTCTGCAGCAGCTCTTACAATACTTCCAAAACGTGTTTTTGAAATTAAGAAAATAGTTATTACACCAATAACTAAAGATAAAATTATAAGAAAAGCATATAATGGAGGTACAAAACCTCCAAATACTCTAAAGGGGGGTAATCTAAATTCATCTGGGACGCCCATAGATAAATATTCTGACCCCCAAATTATTTTAACTAAGTCGTCTGTTATTAAAATAAAAGCATAACAAACTAATAGCTGCATTAAAATATCTTGACCATAAACTTTACTTATAAGAAACCTTTCAAACAAGATACCAAAAAAACCAGCTCCCAATGCTCCAATTAAAGCAGATAAAAGATAACTTTCAGTTAATAGATATGTGCTGAATGCAAAATAAGCACCTAACATATAAAATGTACCATGAGCAAAATTTATTACATTTAAAACTCCAAAAATTAATGTAAGTCCTGATGCTACAAGAAATAATAGCATTCCAATTATTAACCCACTTGTTAGTTGGTTAACAGCGCAAGAAGCTACTCCAAAACAATTTAAAAGTGCGTCAACATCTATCATAATATTTATCCATTTCTAAATATTAGTTACATGAATTATAAAATATTCATGTAACTAATTTAGGGAGTGTGGTTTGGAATTAAATTAACAAATTAAATAAATTTGTTTCTTTTTTTCCAATCATTTTCATGAACATAAATATCCTTCCAATTTGCTGTTTTAACATCAGTCATATAAGGATCTTTTGAGATTGTTTTTCCGTATGCAATGACATAATTGACTATGGTGTGGTCTTCACCTCTCATGGTCATCGTCCCATCAACACCAAATGGTGATTTAATAGTATTGCCAGCTGTGGCCTTTGCTAACCTCATAGGATCAGTGTCCCCGCCGGTTTTTTTCAAGGCTTCTATCAAAAACCTCATACCGGTATCGCCTTCCCAAGACCAATTTGTTGGAAGAACTTTTGTTCCTTCCATGTATTTTTTATACCAATCTTCATTTTCTTTAGTATCTGGGATATCTTTATTATACCTTCCACCGCCATATATACCCTTTGGAATTTGTTTAATTGCTTTTAATATAGGATAATCACCAAGGTTAACCGCAAATGCTTCAAATTGATCAAATAGTCCATACAAACTAGCTTGATCAAAAAATGCAACTAAATCTCCACCCCAAAGACACGTATATAAAGCGTCAGGTTTGGCGTTTAGCAACGCCGTTATATTTTCGGTATAATCAGGCTGAAAAATCTTAGGCCATGTTTGTGTCGTTAATTTAAGATCTGGTAAAAACAGTTGTAAATATTCCATAAATTCAGCTGTATTTGCTCTACCATATGCATAATCAGGTGCAAGAGTAGCAAACTTTTTTAAATTTTTCTTTTTAGCTATATCAGCAGCAAAAATTCCTCCACCCACTGCATCATGAATCCCTTGTCTAGCAGCACGAAAAACCCATGGAACTCTATTTTTAGGGTCTGCTGTTAAAGATGAAGTTTCTGAACAAACATGAATACAGTATTTTTTGATATCCCTTGCTACCTCATTAACAGCAAATGAGGCACTAGATGCTTCCGCATTTAATAAAACATCACATCCTTCGTTATTAACTAACTCTCTTGTTAGTCTTGCTGCCTCATCTGGCTTTGCTTTAGAATCTCGAGATATAATTTCAATTGCTTGAGAAACTTTATCTTCTTTTAAAAAAGTTATAGGTTTAGGTTTAGTTTTAAATTCT
>JAQBUY010000068.1 GCA_027623775.1 Pseudomonadota bacterium | reverse complement strand
GATTTTCATAACGTTTTTTTTCTTTGTTTGTTTAATAGTTTAAGCGCCGTCCTTGAACAGTTAACTCGACACTAATTACGCTCGCTTACGCATTCTACGCCTATTTTAAAATATTCGTTTGCATTTTTACACGCTATTGAACTCGCTGCGTCTTTGTCTAAAGACGACAAGGCTTTTCTCCACATAGAAACTCTTTTTTGATAATGTGTAAGCCAATCTTTATCCCATACATTATCTAACGCTAATACAAATCTTTTTGGATTTTCGTTCATTAAATTAATCCATTTTTCTTGCAGTTTGTCATCTTTATCAAATAGATTTATCCATCCCGTCTGTGCTACACCTTTTTTTGCTAGTCTCTGCATTATGTTATCAGCATCTGATGTCACAAAATGAATATTCTTTGTATTTTTTATAATGAATTCCGCCTCAGAAAATTTGGCTTGAGCCATATGCATCAACAAAAAATGACTATTAGGATTCGCATTACCTAACGAAACTAACTGTTTTAATATTTTATTTGAATCTGCTTCATAATCATTTAATTCGACATGCAATATTACAGGTTTTTTGTCTTTAAGGACAATGTTGATAGCCCTTGAAATTCTCTCAGAATTTAAATCTAAATTCATACCTTCATATTTTAATTTTGAATGATTGTGTGGCGCATGCTGAACTATAATCTCTCCAAAACCTACATGATTTAATTTGCCACGCACTGACTCTTTTTGAAGGTTAGTAATAGTTTCAATTGCTTTATCTACCGGGGAACTCTCTTTGTTGAATCCACCAAGTTTTGTAGGAATTAAATATCTAATTTTAGCGCCTGTTAATTTTTCGATTTTTAAAAATTCTTATTTAATTTTCTTAGTTTTTAATCTGAATGATAAAAGGATATAGTCCACATCAGTTTGATTTATTTTAGCAGACAACTGTTCAACAGATATCAAAGCACCCTTTTGGCTATGGGCATCGATAAGTGTTCCATTGTAAATATCAGTTGCATAAGAAGGGCTACAAATTAGCATTGCAAATAATAATCCAATTTTCATTGTTTTCTCCTAACTGCTCTTCATTCCCACTCAATAGTAGAAGGAGGTTTAGAAGTGACATCATAAAGTACTTTATTTACTTTTGGTACTTTATTGATGATGAGTGTCGCTACTTCTGATAAGGTTTCTATTGGGAAATTTGTAACATTTGCAGTCATTCCATCAATTGAATTAATACATCTTAAAACACATGTCTCTTCATATGTTCTTGCATCCCCCATCACTCCAACTGAACGAACGGGAAGCAAAACGGCAAAAGCTTGCCATGATAAATCATAAAGATTGTGTGCTCTTAAGTACTTAATGAATATCTCATCAATCTCTCTAAGAGTTTCTAATCTTTCTTTAGTTATATTGCCAATACACCTGATACCAAGACCGGGCCCAGGAAAAGGATGTCTTGAGATGAAATCTTTATTTAATTTGAAATAGAGGCCTAGTTTCCTTACCTCATCCTTAAAAAGTTCTTTAAATGGTTCTATAATCTTAAAATTGATGTCTTTAGGCAGTCCCCCGACATTATGATGAGACTTAATTGTTGCAGATTTACCACCATGATAAGAAGTGCTTTCAATAATATCTGTATAGAGAGTTCCTTGTGCTAGATAGAAAGATTTCTTTTTAAGAGATTTTAAGTAGTTATTAAAAACATCTATAAAAAGAGATCCGATTATTTTTCTTTTTTTTTCTGGATCTTTTATATTTTTAAGTTTTTTGACAAAAATATTTTGAGCATCAATGACTTTTAATTTTAATTTAAGAGATTTAAATATTTTTTGAATATTTGCTTCATCGTATTTTCTTAATAGACCATTGTTAACAAATACGAAATGAATATTTTTAGTATTAAGATGTTTTGATAAAGCAAAAGCGAGAACGGTAGAGTCAACACCTCCAGAAACAGCACAAATAATATTAGGGTTTTTTTCTTCAATAGAAAAATCTAAATATTTTTTAACGTTATTGTTTAAATTAGTGTCAGTCCAATTTTTCTTTAATTTACAGAATTTAAATAAAAAATTAGAAAGAATATTTTTACCATTTTCAGAATGTGTAACTTCAGGATGAAATTGTAACGCGTAAATATTTTTATTATTAGTTATTGCAGCAATAATATTATTTTTTGTTTTAGCTATGATTTTAAAATTTTTTGGTAATTTATTTAAACTATCGCCATGAGACATCCAAACTGTCTGAGACCTAGGAGTTTTATTAAAAAGAATGTTAAAGGCTGAAGTTTCAATAGTAGTATTTCCGTATTCCCTATTATCTTTCTTTACAATTTTACCGCCCAGTTTGTGAGCTATATATTGAAAGCCATAACAAATACCTAGTATTGGTAATGTGATTTGTGAGATATCAACTTTAAGTGATGGAGATTTTTTCGAAAGAACAGAGTCAGGCCCTCCCGATAGAATAAGCGCTTGATGATTATCTAAATCACTTAAGCTATCTAGATATTTGGATGGTTTAATTTCACAAAATAATCCTAATTCTCTAATTTTTCTTCCAATTAGATGCGTGTACTGTGATCCAAAATCAATAATTAAAATAGATTTAATCAATTGGATCGATAGTTAGGAGCTTCTTTTGTTACCTGAACGCCGTGAACGTGACTTTCATTAATTCCTGCATTTGTTAGTCTTACAAACTTAGCTTTCTTTCTTAATAAAGATAAATTTTCAGAACCAGTATAACCCATACCTGACCTTAATCCTCCTGACATTTGAAATAAAACGTTTGATACCTGTCCTTTGTAAGGAATTCTTCCTTCTATACCTTCTGGAACAAGCTTAGATGCTTCAATCATCTCCTCTTGAAAATATCTATCCGCACTTCCTCTAGCCATAGCACCCAGAGAACCCATTCCTCTATAAGATTTATAAGACCTACCTTGAAACAGGAAAACTTCACCTGGAGACTCATCTGTGCCAGCAAATAAAGAACCTGCCATTATACAACTAGCTCCTGCAGCTAAAGCTTTAATTATGTCTCCTGAATATCTTATGCCACCATCAGAAATCATCGGAATTTTAGCTTTATTAGTGACTTTTGCAATATCTAGTAAAGCAGTAAATTGAGGAACTCCTACTCCAGCAACTACTCTAGTTGTGCAAATAGATCCTGGACCAATACCAACTTTAATAGCATCAGCTCCTAATTTAATTAAGTCTTTAGCAGCCTCAGGAGTAGCAATATTTCCAACAACAATCGGAGTTTGAATTTTTTTTCTAATTTGCTTAAAGGCTTCTAAAACTAATGATGAGTGACCGTGAGATGTATCTATAAATAAAACATCTACTCCTACTTTATCAAGATCTAGAGCTCTTCTAAAATCAATTTCTTTTGTACCAATGGCAGCACCTACTAATAATTGACCATTTTTATCTCTTACAGAGTGAGGAAATTTTTCACCTCTTTGAATATCTTTAACTGTAATTAGACCTATACATTTGTAATTATTATCAACTACGACTAATTTCTCAATTCTATTTTCTTGTAGTAACTTTTTAGCTAAACCAAAAGATGACATCGCTGATGATTGTGCCTTAGTCATTGTAATGACTTTTTTAGTCATTAAATCTTTTACTTTAGTTTTTGTATTAACAATAAAACGAACATCTCTATTAGTGATAATTCCTTGTAAGATATTATTTTGATCAACTACAGGAAATCCTGAAATACTATGTTCTTTCATAACTGACATCACGTCTTCTATTGTGTTATCAGGTTGCATTGTAATAGGATTATAAACAATACCTGCTTCAAATCTTTTAACTTTCTTAACTTCAGAGCATTGAGTTTCAATATTAAAATTTTTATGAATAACACCAAGACCGCCGTTTTGTGCCATTGCAATAGCCATTTTTGACTCTGTCACAGTATCCATAGCAGCAGACAAAATAGGTATATTAAGTTTAATTTCTTTAGTTAAGTTCGTTGATATGTCTACGTCTTTAGGTAGAACTGATGATTTTTGAGGTGTTAATAGAACGTCGTCAAAAGTTAAATATTCTTTTACTGAAGCCATGGTGAATCTTAGATTTTTTTAATTTATAATCAAGATAATTTAGAAATAAGTATTATTTTGTGTAAGTTAGTTTTTTTCCATCAACTCTAGCAGCTTCGAAAGAGAAAGGATCTATTTCATCAATACAACCTAAATTAACACCCATCTTAGTTTCATCACTTCTTGTATTATGATGAGTATATATACCACATTTTTTACAAAAAAAATGCTTAGCTACATTAGTATTAAATTGATAAAGACTTAAATGATCCTCACCTTTTAATAGTTTAAAATTTTCTTTTGCGATAATTACCATTTTGGCATTTCTTCTAATACAAATAGAGCAATTACATTGACGAATATTTTCTAAATCGCTTTCAATTTCAAATTCAACTGATTTACAATGACAAGAACATTTATGTTTCATTAAAACTATAATGTTGATTGAATGTATTTAGTCAATGACTAATGGCTTCAATATGCTCAGGGTGAATTTCACAACATCCGCCAACAAAAGTAGCGCCATTATTTAACTCTCTTTCGACAAAATATTTAAAAACTTCAGGAGTAAATTCTAATCTTAACCCTAAGGCTTCATTAGGATTAGAATTAGTAGCCTTATTCCAATCATCAGGAATATTTTTAAATGCATTAACTTTAAAACCATATGGTATGTCTAAAGATTGTAAATCTGGTAATATTTTTTCATAAATTTCTGGTGAAATACATGCTCCAATAACTCCCATAATATTGTATTGATGAATTATGAATTTTATTTTGGATATATTTTCACCACTAGGAAGAAGGCCATTTTTTTTGAAATGAGCACCAATTAAAATAGGCTTATTAAATTCTTTAATAGCCTCAAGAGCTATATGAATTTCTTCAATACTACACAAAACATCTAAATAAAAGAAATCAGAATAAGGGTTTAAAGTATTGGCAGTTTCATGAAATAGATTTTTCATTTCTTTTTTAGTTTGATAAATTTCAGGCATATAAGTTTCACCTTGAGTTGGAAGAGACCCTCCTACTAAAACTTTTTTTCCGGATTTTTGAACTGCATTAAAAGCAATCTTGCCTGCAATATCTAAAAGATACTTTTTCTTTTCTAAAATATTATTATCCTTAAGTCTTCTATCTCTAACTGTAAAATTATTTGTAATAATTGCTCCACTTCCAGTGTTTATAAAATCCAGATGAACTTCCTCAACTAAATCATGCTGACTTTTATCAATTAAAGCTGAAGCAGACCAAAGAGATTCATTAGGCTTCATACCTCTTTTAAGAAGGGCTTGTCCCATTCCGCCATCTAGAATTAATTTATGATTCATAATTACTTAATATTTATTATCACAATAATACGGTTTATGAACTGAGTAATTTAGGTCAAAACGCGCGCTTACTAATATGATAAAAACATTTAAGATTTAAAAAAGATTTTAATAATAAAATAAAAATCTGTTCAATTCATCGTGATTTCCATACTTACAATAAAATAATATTTATTATATAAAACAAGATACCATAAAACATAAACATTAGGATTTTGTCCTTCCCTGTTTTTTCTTCCCAGTTCAATTTAAATAATACTGATGGAGTAGAAGCTACTAATAAGATAATTCCAATTGCAATTACAAGTAT
>JAQBUY010000067.1 GCA_027623775.1 Pseudomonadota bacterium | reverse complement strand
ATTTCGATTCAACTTACGCTTATCAAGGGAAAAATACTGAAGATAAAAAAATTATTAAAAGTTTAATTTCATTAATTGATAAAAAAAGCATACCAAAAATTACTTTTTATTTAGACATTGATAAAAATACATTATTTGAGAGAGAAAAAGGTAGGTCATTGCAAAATAAATTCGATCAGATTTACTTAAATCAATACGAAAGAATAATAAAAAATTATCATGAACTTACTAAATTAAAAATCGGAAATAGAAAATTTATTAAAATTAATGCAAATAGAGATCCTGAAATAATTCATCAAGAAGTTATTTCACATTTAAAAAAATGCAAATTGATTTAATTACAAATAACTTATTCCAACTATCAGGTGGGAGTTTTATAATCGAATACAAAGAAGCTGATGATGTTGATATAATTAAAGAAAGTATTTTAAATACCTTTTATACAAAACAATATGAGAGGGATTTAAATTTTTTTGAATTATCTCCAGAAAAAGACTCCTTAGAAATATCCATAAGTCAAATTAGAGAATTAAAGAAAAGATTTATTCATAAGGCTATTGAAGATACACCAATTGTCATCTTCAATAGAAATATCGCCTCATTAAATAATAACTCCGCAAATGCTCTATTAAAAATAACGGAGGAAACACCAGCAAATACTTTTTTTATTTTTTTTACAAATAGTTCTTTTAAAATTTTAGCTACCATCAAATCCCGCTCACGTATTATTAAAATTGATAATCAGAATTCATCTACCTCAATTAAAGAATATATTTCTGATTTAAAAATAAAAAATGAAAATATACCGGAAAGTATTTTTGATCTGTTGACGGAACCCTTTTTTAAAAAAGAAATTATTCATGATTCTCAGTTTTTCGACTGCATGAAAGCTTTTGATAAACATTCATTTTCAATTGCTTCAAATCTCTATCTTAGAATTACTCAACATTTCTTACATTCTTCTATCGGAAATGATGTTTTATTTAAATATTTACTAAAACTACATTCAGACTTCCTTAATGATATTAACGAAAGTATTCTATTTAATACTATGACTAGCGATCTATTGGCAGTTTATTTCTATAGATTACAGTCTAATGTTTCAAAATATGCCCAATAGATATTTCACAACACCCATTTATTATGTGAATGATAAGCCTCATATAGGTCATGCTTATACTTCTCTATCTGTCGATATTCTTAAAAGATATTATAATTGTTTAGATCAAAATTGTTTTTTCCTAACTGGAACAGATGAGCATGGTCAAAAAGTAGAAAAAGCAGCTAGTGATGCCTCAATAGATCCTCAAAAATTTACCGATTCTGTTTCTCAAAATTTTAGAGATATGTCCTCTCTCCTTAATCTTTCTAATGATGATTTTATTCGAACAACAGAAAAAAGACATAAAAAGTCTGTTCAGTCTTTATGGGAAATTTTAGAAAAAAATGATGATATTTATTTATCTAAATATTCAGGCTGGTATTCAGTCAGAGATGAAGCTTTTGTAGCTGATAATGAAATTGAAGAGAAGGAAGGGAGGAAATTTAATTCTTTTGGTTCTGAACTCACTTGGGTTGAAGAGGAGTCTTACTTTTTTAGACTTTCTAAATGGCAAGATAAATTAATTCAGTTTTATGACGATAATCCTGACTTTATAGTTCCTAAATCAAGATCTAACGAAGTTAGAAAATTTGTAGAGTCTGGACTTAAGGATCTGTCTGTATCGAGAACTACATTTAATTGGGGTATTAAAGTCCCAACCAATGATAAGCATATTGTTTATGTTTGGTTAGATGCTCTAACTAACTATATTTCTGCATTAGGCTTCCCAGATACAGCTAATGATAATTATAAGAAGTACTGGCCAGGTATTCATGTCGTAGGTAAGGATATTATTAGATTTCACGCAGTATTTTGGCCAGCTTTTCTAATGGCTGCTGAATTAGAGCCTCCAAAGCAGATTGTAGCTCATGGTTGGTGGACTAATGAAGGTCAAAAAATAAGTAAAAGTACCGGAAATGTCATCGATCCTCACGAATTAATTGAGAGTTATGGTCTTGATGAGGTTAGATACTTCTTGTTCAGAGAAGTCCCTTTTGGAAATGACGGAGATTTCTCTAGGGAGTCTATTAAAAATAGAATTAATGGAGAGTTGGCAAATAATTTCGGAAACTTAATTCAGAGAGTATTAAGTTTTATAGTTAAAAATTTAGATCAAAAAATTGAATTAACTGATAATAATTTTAAGTTTAATACTTTTGTGGATATATTAGAAATGGAAAAATCTTTAAATAACCACATCTCAGATTATAAATTTGATGAATATCTAAAAGAAATATTCGTATTTTTAAATAGTCTTAACAATTATGTTGATAAGCAAGCCCCGTGGGCCCTTAAAAAAACTAATCCCGATTTAATGAAAGAGGTTTTAGCTAATATCTGCATATGCATAATAAGATTAACGCAATACCTTCACCCATTTATGCCACATAAAACTATTAAAATCCTGGCACTTTTTAATCTAGACGAGAGTTTTAAATCATTTTCAAAAATTGAAGAGATTTTAAATATGAAATCTCTTAAAATCAACCAACCAGAACCTCTTTTTCAAAAGATTGAATAATATTAAGTTAATAGATAGTCATGTAAATTTTGGCCATGAGCTTTTAGCTGAAAATTCAAAAAATATTATTCAAGAAAGTATAGAAAATAATATAATTGGAATGTTATGTGTTAATTCCAATTTGCTTGAATTTTCAAATGATTTGAGGATTATTTCTGATTATGATTTAATCGATATAACAATTGGACATCACCCAAACTATGTTAATCAGATGAATATTCTAGATATGGAGTCATTGTTAGATAAAAACTTAAGTCAAAACTCAAAAATTGTTGCGGTAGGAGAGACTGGTCTCGATTTTTACTATGATACAGACAAAAACAAACAAATTGAATCTCTTGAAATTCATTTAGAAAAAGCTAGTCAATTCAGTAAGCCAGTTTTAATTCATATGAGAGATTCTGAGGATGAGATTTTCCCTATATTAAAAAAATTTAGACAAAGAGTTCCTCAAATTTTAGTGCATTGTTTTACGGGAACTGATGAATTTGCCAAAAAATGCATAGATTTGGACTGTTATTATTCTATTTCTGGCATAATAACATTTAAAAATGCAGTAAAATTAAGAGAAACTATAAAAAAACTGCCTATAAATAGAGTTATATTTGAAACTGACAGTCCTTACTTAACACCAGACCCTCATAGAGGTAAGGTAAACTACCCTAAATATCTTGAATTAATATTGATAAAATATTGTGAAATTTTATCTCTGGATTTAGAGGAAATGGCCTCAATTTCAAATGATAATTACAATAAATTATTTAGTAAAATAGTTAAATAATGAATAAATTAAAAGTAACAATTCTAGGTTCAGGGGGAAGTTTCGGTGTCCCGGTATTATCGGACAGGTGGGGAAATTGTGACCCTAATAATAAAAAAAATATAAGAACTAGACCTGGCACATTATTTGAAAAAGATGGAAAAACATTATTAATTGACACTAATCCTGACTTAAGGCAGCAATTAATCCGTAATAAAGTTAGCTTAATTGACAGTGTTTTATTCACACATAGCCATGCTGATCACACACACGGAATCAATGATTTAAGATCTATAAATTTAGCAAATAACCTTAAATTGCCTGTTTATGCAGATCAAAAAACAAAGGAAAATCTCTTAAATGCTTTCGAGTATATATTTGTAAGTAAAAATATGGCTCAATATCCACCTATTTGCGAAATAATTGAATATAATGCTGGGAATACTTATCAAATAAATGGTTTTAAAGTCGATGTAATTAAGCAAAATCATGGAAATATGGACTCATTAGGATATATAATTGACGATAAAGTTGCTTATAACTTAGATGTAAAGTTTTTCTACGATGATCAATATTTCGATAAAATTAAAGGCATAGATTGTTGGATAATTGGTTGTCTTAGATATGAAATTCATCCAGCTCATGCTGAGTATAATCAAATTTTAAAATGGATTGAACTTGTTAAGCCTAAGAATACTTATTTAAGTCATATGACTGCGCTAATTGACTATGAAACAGAATATAAAAAGCTTAATAAAATAAACGTTTATCCATCATATGATGGTTGTGTAATTAACCTATAATACATATTATGCGTCAAATAGATATCAGTAAAAAGAATATATTTCTGACACTTTGCGGTTTTGAAATAACCTGGTTTGCTTGTGTGATTGGAGATTATAAGGGCTTCCCTAGTTTAGGTATAATATTAGGATTAATATATCTGACTTTATTTTTATACTTTGCAAAAGATAAAGACAAAACGATTAAAATATGTCTAAAATATTCAATAATAGGTATTGTTTTCGATAGCTTTCTCTCTTATTCAGAACTTTATGTAATCAACTCAATCTTTATGTTTGGGCTCATTCCTATTTGGCTAGTTGTATTGTGGATTAGTTTTTCGACTCTATTTGTGGATATTTTAATATTTTTAAAAAAAAAACCCTTAATTTCTTTTTTAGCAGGATTTATACTTGTACCACCAACCTATTATGTGGGAATTGCTTTAGATATAGCTAGAAGTAGCAATCTGTTTCTTGCAATGGCGACAATGGCCATTTTTTGGGGAGTTTTTTTTTATTTTTACTCAATATCAACAAAGAAGAAATAATAAAATTTCTGATTTTTAAGGTTTATTTTGATTATATTCGCCGCCTTTTTTAAAGATAATTGCTGTCATAAAAGTACCAAAAATTAATAAAAAATGAGCAATTGCGGTAAATCCAAATACCACCCACGAAGTGAAGTATAGTGAGAATACAATGCACCACATCCAAGCTAATAGCTGCATAAGTAAGTGTCTTAGAGGTATATCAGGAATTTTACTTAGCGGATTCCATCTCGCATCCATAATACTGTTATAAATATCAATAAATATTTGCTTCATATTTGTTCCCTCTTTAAAAAGACATTAATTAATAAGGACAAAAGAAGATGTTCTTATTATTTATATAACAAAAAGTTACGTAATATACTTCTATCAGATCATATATAAACTGAAGGACGGAGATTTAAATCATTCCCCGGAAAAATTTCATACTAATAGGAAATAGTAATCTTCACTTTTGTTTATTTTGAATAATTAATATTGAGTAATGATTCTTGAAAAAAAGAACAAAAAAAGAACGATAGTAATTGTAGTTAAAAACTGCTTTTAAGCACTTTTTAAGGGGTGTTTATTATTAGGCAATATGGAATTATACCAAAAATAGGTGTTTTTATAGTTGATTTATAGTTTTTTACTTCTATATTATTTACCCCATAAAAATTAATATATTTGTACTTTTTAAGACCTTTTAATTATTGTCGTGATTTGCAAAGCATAATTATGATACTATAATTGTTTAAAACAGACCTTATTTATTAAATATTTATTATATTCAATTGATCAGTTAAATACTTTTTAGTAAATTAATTATTTTAATCAATATAATCAACGTTTATAAACATAAAGTAATATAATTTAGTAAAATATAGATAATTCTAAGAATTTAAATGAAGCCAACTCATGTTTTGTATTTAAAATTAAGGTTATTTGACACTTATAAGTTATTTATAACTAAATAAGCTAACATAATGTCTATTAAATCCACATAAATATAAATTTTAGTTATATTTTACTTCATTTTATTTAAATTATAATTTGATCTGTTTTATTAATACAGATTAATTATTAAAATAAATTAGTTAAAACAATAACTTAA
>JAQBUY010000066.1 GCA_027623775.1 Pseudomonadota bacterium | reverse complement strand
TTGTTTTTTATATTTCATAATAAGAAAATCTATCTTTAGGTTTTTCATTATTTTTTTTTTTGTTTTAATTAAATAGATTTTTTTTTGATTTTTAGCAAATAAATATTTTTTTAAATCTAAATCATTAACTTTTAGGTTATTATTTTTTTTGATAGCTGAAGCCAGATCCATTAAGGATTCCGTAAAGTCTCTGCTATGATTTTTAGGCCAAATAAATTCAAGTATTTCCTCTATTTGTTTATGACTTAGATTAGTACCATATAAACCTGAAAAAAGTCTTTGAATGTTAATATCAACAGGTGTGTCAGGTATATTATAACCTATAGTTCTAATAGCTGAAGATGTGTAACTTCCCACTCCTGGTAAATTCATCAAAAGGTTTTTTTCGCTTGGAATTTTAAATTGATAAGCTGTATTTATGATATTAACAGCATTCCATAAATTTCTTGCTCTTCGATAATACCCAAGTCCAGACCAATAAACTAATAATTCTTTTTCAGAAGATTTTGCAAATGACTTAAAGTTAGGATATTTTTTAATGAATAATGGGAATTTTTTTACAACAGTGCCAACAGTGGTTTGTTGAAGCATAATTTCAGAAATATAAGTAGTGTAAGGTGATCTTTTTTTCCTCCAAATTAACTTTCTATTATTTTTTTTAAACCATAGTAATATCTCTTTAGTAAAATGTCTTTTTTTAAGAAATTCAGCAAATTGGATGATGTCGCTTTTCATTTAGTCAATCACCTTAATAAAAAAAAATTAAAATTAAACCTACTTCTTATTAAAGATTGGGAAAAGATCGTAGGAAGAGAATTAACTTATAAGTCAAATTTAAAAAATATAGCCTATGACCAAAAATCTGATTCTTGCTCAATTGAGATAGCCTGTGACCCTTCTATAGTTTTAGAGTTGAGGTCTCAACTCCCCGAAATAATATTAAGAATGGAGCAAAGCATAGGCATAAAAGTGAAAAAGCTCAATTTTTTTCAGGATATTTTTGAAAATCAATTAAAAAAAAATACATCAAATGACGAAAATGATGTAGGAAGATCAAAAAATACTAATAAATCAGAATTAAATGATATAAAAGATGATGAGGTGAGTTCAATTTTCGAAAGAATTAACTCATCAATTAAAAATGAAAAAAAATAGCATCATATTAATAATCCAAATTTTTTTAATTGGTTCATTATATGCCGAAGAATTTAATTATAAGGACTTTATAAAGGGTGAAATCCCTCTCATAACCTCTGAAAATCCTAATGCCGTAGACATTATAGAATTTTCTTCTTTTACTTGTTCGCACTGTAGGGATTTTCATAATAAAAGTTTGCCAGAAATTAAGAATTCTGAAATTATCTCCAATATTAATTATTATATAATTGATTTTCCTTTAGATTATTTTGCTTTTTATGCATCAAGAATTGCTAGTTGTATTGGGAATAATAGGTCTACATTTACTGATATTGTTTATGATCAACAGGATGTATGGAAAAAATTATACAAAAGCTCAGATCCTGAAAGTAGTTTTGAGGTAGAAGATAGCCTTATCAATTACGCTATTCAATTAGGTCATTCAAAAGATGAATTACTTAAATGTATTGAAGATGAAGAAATGCAAAATAAGCTATTAGGCAAGCAAATTGAAGCCCAGGAAAAATTTAAAATTGAGTCAACACCTACATTTCTAATTAATGGTGAAAAAGTTTTAGGAAATCAGCCTGGATCAAAATTTATAGAAATAATAAAAAAAAAATTAAAAGAATAAATTGTTAAACTTAGAAAAATTATCAATTAAAGGATTTAAATCTTTCGTAGAGCCAACTGAAATTGAAATTAAACCTGGATTAACTGGAATAGTTGGTCCTAATGGATGTGGAAAATCTAATATTGTCGAAGCAATTAGATTTGGGTTAGGTGAAGTTTCTGCTAAACAATTGAGAGGTAAAGAAATTGATGATTTAATCTTTGCCGGAACTGATAATAGACCTTCGTGGAATCTTGCAGAGGTAAGTCTTCATTTAAATATTGAAGGGACAACTTCAGAAAAAAAATATGAAGCTAAAGAAATTGAAATCAATAGAAAAATTTATAGAGGTGAAGGATCAAGCTCTTTTATTAATGGTAAAGAAGTAAGATTAAAGGATGTTCAGTTATTGTTTGCAGATGCATCTACTTCAGCTAGATCTACTTCTATAGTTAGCCAAGGTAGAATTGGTGCAATCACTCAAGCAAAACCTGAAGATAGAAGGATGGTTTTAGAGGAAGCTGCAGGTATTTTAGGGCTGCAGGCAAGAAGACATGAAGCTGAACTCAAAATCAAAAGCGCAGAAAGTAATCTATTAAGGGTTGAAGATGTTATTAAAACTTATGAAGAACAATTAACTATTCTAAAGAAACAATCCAAAGAAGCCGAAAGATTTAGAAGTATATCAACACTTATTAAAAATGCAGAGGCATCTGTTTTTTATGTAAAAAAAGAAACTATCAATAAACTCATTGAAGAATTAGAGGCTGAGAAAAAAGAAATAGAATTTAGAGTTAACGATCAAAAAAATGAAGTATTAAGAAATAACACTTTATATGAAGAACTAAAAATAAAAATACCACCTATGAGGGAAAAATCATACTCACTTAATTCTGAATTAGAGAGACTCGATATGTCGATTGAAAATCTAAAACAAGAAGAATTGAGATTTGAAGAACATAAAAGTAATTTAGAGTATCGTCTAAGTCAGTTACAAAAAGATCTAAATGGTGAAATTTCTCAAAAGAATGATACTCAATTTAAGATAGAGCAGATTAATAAAGAATATGAAGAACTGAGTAGTAAGGAATTTAAAGAAGGTGTTAGCGACGATTCAAAAGATCGATCTGACAAGAGTCTTTTAAATCAGATTGGTTTTAAAAAAGATTATGAAAAAGTTGTTGCGGCTATCTTTGGAAAAGAGCTACTTGCAGCTCTAGAAAATGATGGTGCTTTTTATTGGTCAGGGAAAAATGACTTAATTCCATCAACTAAATTTAATTTTCCTTGCACAATTGCAAGCGAAGTAATTAAAGGACCTAATCAAATTCTAAATAAACTTAATTATATAGCTATTGTAGATCATCAAGATAAAGGTGAGGAGTTTTCAAAAAAACTATTACCTGGTCAGGCTATTGTAGATTTTTCAGGAAATTTTTGGAGATGGGATGGTTTATTTATATCAAACGATTACGAGCAAAATATATCTTCCATTATAACTGAGCTAAAAGAAAAAAGACTTAATGATTTAAAAAAACAAATGAATGAGTGGAAAGGAATTTTAGATTTAACCAGTCAGAAAATTAAGAACTTAAATGAAAGAATTAGCACTACTCAACAGGAAGTTGATCTTTCAGGTTCTAGCCCTGAAAATATTGAAGAAAAAAGACAATTTATTTTAAATAAAGTACAGGAACTTAGATTAGAAAAAAATACTTTTGATAATGAATTGCAAAAAGAAGAAATTTTACTTGAATCCTTATCTAAAGAACTCCGCAATACTGAGCAAAATTTTTCTATCATCAAAGAAGGTATGATTAGAAAAGAATCTGAAATTCAAAATCAAAAAAATCTTTTAGCTCAATTAGCATCTAATTGCCTAGATAAAATTGGTATTGACCTTATAAATTTAGAAAATGAGGTACCTGACTTTAAAAAAGATACCAATTTAGAAACTGCCGAAAATAGAGTATCGAGACTTTATTCAGAGAGAGAAAGAATTGGTGCTGTAAATTTATTAGCTGAAGAAGAATATTCTAATCTTCGGACAAAAGTAGATGAAACAATTAAAGATAAAAATGATATTCAAGAATCAATTGAAAAAATTAACACAGCTATTAATAAAATTAACAAAGAAGGTATCGATCGTCTAAAGGATGCTTTTACAATTGTAAATGAAAACTTCGAAAGATTATTTACAAAACTTTTTGGTGGAGGAAAAGCCTATCTTAAATTAGTGCAAAATGAAGAAGATCCTTTAAATTCTGGTTTAGAAATTTACGCCAGTCCTCCAGGTAAAAAAATGCAAAATATTAATTTACTTTCTGGTGGCGAGCAGGCTTTAACTGCAATTTCATTATTATTTGCTGTATTTATCGCCAATCCTTCTCCTTTTTGTATTTTAGATGAAGTAGATGCTGCTCTAGATGATAATAATGTTGATAGATATTGTAGTATGGTTGAAGAAATTTCCGAGATGGTTAAAACTAAATTTATAATTATAACTCATAACAGAATGACAATGTCTAGAGTAGATAGACTCTATGGTGTCACCATGCCGGAACAGGGAGTTTCACAACTAGTATCTGTTGAGTTTGAAAAAGCAATACAATATGCCAAATGATCAAAAAGACTTAAAAGGTCTTAGTTTTGCATATAGAATCTCAAGTGAACTAATTGCGGCTGTAATTGTGGGTGTCCTTGTTGGCTTATTTTTAGATAAAGCATTGGATACTAAGCCAATTTTCTTAATAGTATTGATAATATTGGGGTTTTTAGCGGGATTATTAAATATTTACAGGCTCATAAGTCGCATAGAAAAAAAGCAATAAAATTGTTTATATAGCTTATGTCTAAAGGTGATAGTCCGTTAAAACAGTTTGAAATTAAGCCAATAATCGAGTTAGATTTATTTGGATACGATGTCTCTTTTACTAATTCAGCACTATGGATGTTAATCACAACTATTCTTATCCTTGGTTTTTTTTCACTTCCTTTTCTAAAATCTAGAAAAACTAATTCAGTTGAGGATCTTTATCCGTCAAGAATACAAGTAGCGGCAGAATTAGGATTTAATTTTATTACCAGCTTAATTCAAGATACAGTTGGAAAAGAAGGTAAAAAATTCTTTCCATTGGTTTTTTCTCTTTTTATGTTTATTTTATTTGGAAATCTTTTAGGCATGATCCCATACAGTTTCACTTTTACAAGCCATGTGATAGTTACCTTTGCTCTGGCATTAGGTGTATTTATATTTGTCACAGTTCTAGGCTTTGTTAAGCATGGAATAAAATTTTTCGGTTTTTTTATAATACCAGGATTACCTTGGTATATGCTACCTTTACTTATACCAATTGAAATAATTTCATACCTTTCTAGACCGATAAGTTTATCGGTACGACTATTTGCAAATATGCTTGCAGGCCACACTCTTTTAAAAGTTTTTGCTGGTTTTGTATCCGCTTTAGGGATTTTAGGTATATTGCCACTAGTTTTTATTGTTGCTTTAACAGGTTTAGAAATATTAATAGCTTTTTTGCAAGCTTATGTTTTTGCTATATTAACATGCTTGTATATTAATGACGCGTTACACTTACATTAGATTTACTTTAAGGAGGTAAATATGGAACTAGAAGGACTTAAATACTTAGGAGCAGGCCTAGCAGTTATCGGTGTTATCGGTGCAGGTATAGGAATTGGAAATGTTTTTGCAGCTTTTATTACTGCTGTAGGAAGAAATCCAGCTGCTAGAAATGAAGTATTCACTATGACAATGCTTGGATTTGCTTTAGTTGAGGCTATTGCACTTTTTGCACTTGTTATTGCTTTAGTGATTTTATTTGCATAATAAATGCCACAACTAGAACAAACAGAATTTTTCTTATCTCAGCTTTTTTGGCTGGTGGTATTATTCGTAATACTTTTTTTAGTACTTACCTATTTTACACTTCCTAAAATAAGAGCTTTTTTGAACAAGAGGGATGTATTTATTAATGAACATCTTTCCAAGCAAGCCGAGCTTATCAAAAAAGCTGAGTGGTTAATTCAAGAATATGAGATGAAGATTATGAAAGCAAAAGAAGAGGCAAATTCAATAATCAATAATGCAAAATCTCAAGCGATAAAAGAAAGTGAGAAATTACTAAAAATAACTGAAGATAAAATCAAACAACAGATTAAAGAAACTGAAGAAAAAATTAATGAAGAGAAAAAAAATGCGCTTAATAAATTAG
>JAQBUY010000065.1 GCA_027623775.1 Pseudomonadota bacterium | reverse complement strand
GATAATAATAAAATTATCTTAAATAATTTTAGTAAAACTCTAAATAAAATTAACGAAAAAATAATTTTTGTCAAAAGATTATACTGTGTTTCTGAAAATCCTCTTAAATTAAAAGACTTAGCAAAATTATTATCTATCTCCATACAAAGAGTAAGCACTATAGAAAATAATATTAAAAAAAAATTAAAAGATTTTTATACTGTTGAAAATAAAATAATTACGGACATTAAATAGATATGCAATTTAACTTTAACAACAAACATAAACAAAGGAGGTCACGTTCAAATAACATTTATGGTCTTGGTAAAAGTAGCTGTCGAGTAGCGGTAACGCCTCGTACTCTTGGTTCCCTTCCTATCCCTTTCATACATAACCAAGGGTCTTTCTCCAGCTGCTCTACCAAGGCCAAAAATGCTTTAACTAAAGTTCATTTTAGAAATTTTACAAGCAGAAGATCATGCTGGGATTTCAAACAAGAATTAAAAGCAAAATTCAATAGTCTTTCAAATAAAAAATTAACCATTCGAACTAATATTCGAGGTACCAAAATTCAATACTTCTATGGAGCAAAAATATGAGCGATGAAGTAAATATAAAGAATAAAATAAAAGCTAACTCATCTTTATTTATTAACTTTGTAAAGAACGCGATTACCGCTTCTCCTACAGTGCAAAATAACTTTCTAGATGTAACAGCTCAAGTGGCCCTAACTATCCAAAAAATAATTGATGATGCTAATTTAATTGTTAACCTTGATTATAAAGGGAATGATTTTTGGTTAAAAAATCGTTGTAAAACTTCATGTTTTATTGATGGAGGCGTTGATAGAACCTCAATAATTAGTAGTGCCCCTCTAAGCATTAGAACTGGCAGCTATATCGTTAAACCAGATGCTGAAGACAAAAATAGAGAGTTCTTTGAAGAGAGTATGGTCTTCCTTGGTGATCTATATGACCCAAAGAATGAACTTTATGATTTATCGGACGATGATTTCGATGAAGATCAAATGCTTAATAAGAAAAAGGATGGCGCAAGAATAATTTTTGAAGCCGTTACTATCGTTAAGCACATCTTACTTAATAGAAAATTTGATTATTGCTTCTTACACGGTCCTATCGAAGCAACAGTAATGCCTTTTACAGTAATGGGTTTCCCAACTTTTACAAAATTTGCAGTAGAGAACATGCTGCCCTTCTACACAAAAAATAAATTAAATGCTGAAGCTAGGCATTTCATTAATGTTTATCTTGAGGCACTTAAATATATCAAACAAAGTAAATTCCCAGTTTATGGTATTGTTGAAACATCAAATTCAGCTCCTTATATAAAAAACCTTTTATATACTTATAAATCTAAAGGTATCATTTCTGATAAAGATTTTAAGAATACCTTATCAACTATTAAAAAATATAAAATAACAGACTCTCATTTACTTGAAATAATCTTAAAAAATGGTCAGGCCTTAAAACCCTTAGAGGTTAAAAAACAAATTAAAGGCTTTAGTGTAACTTCTGGTTCTGCTTGGGAAGATAAAATGGAATCTTTTCCTAGTGTTTATATTGGTTATATAAAAACAAATGATCACTCTTCACCTATTAGAATTGAATCCCTAACATCTCCAGTAAATTTTAAAAAAGATTTTGAATACATTTTAGCAACAGCAAGATTATTACCTAACTATGGATTTCCTGTTGGCCTAAACATAGTTGATAAATTTGCAAAAATTCCTAATTGGATGAGCAAGGCCTCAAGAAGATATTATGCAACTCACTTATTAAAACAAGCAATCAAAAGCAAAGATCAAAACACAATCAGTCTCGCTGTAAAAATCTTATCTCGAAAAGTTAGATCTTGGCGAAATAGACCCTTAGGAGGTATGGCAAGATAATGGATACAAAAAAATGGCAATCAATCGGTACCGTTCTAGGTGAAACTAATATAGATCACTTCTTCTTTAGCTTAAAAAACTATAAAGCCAAAAAAGGTGACATCATCACAACAGAATCTAAAATTCCCTCAAGTGAAGGTAATATAATTCCAGTTACTGTTTGGGGTAAAATATCATCTATAGAAAGTTCAAATGCTTTCTTTCCAACTGAAGCTGCTCAAGAACTAACTAATGAAAATATAGATATTAGAGATACCATTCTACCCATGACAAGAGATGAGCTTATATGCAAAGTCATCATTCTTGGTTACACATTTAAAAATAACCTAAAGTTATTACCCCTTAATTATCCAGTAAGACCAGCGGCAACTGTTAGTTACCCATCAAGTGAAGATGTAGAGGCCTTATTAATCTCAGATTTAGGCTCAAAACACCCTCTATTTATTGGCAGTTTACTTGCAAGAGATGCTGTAAAAATACGGATTGATGCAGATAATTTAGTATCCCGTCACGTCTCTATCTTTGGCATGTCTGGTTCTGGAAAGACTGTAATGGTTAGAAGAATAATGGATGAGCTTTTAAAAAAGCAATATCCAATGATAGTGCTTGATATTCATGGTGACTACTTAGGCTTCATTCAAAAACAAAAGAAATTATATCCTAATAACGAAGTTAAATTATTTTACCCTAACCTTTCAGTAAGTTCTGAAGATAAAGAAATTATTTATACTCTAATAGAAAAGCTTGGAAATTCATTAACAGATCCCCAAAAAGATTTCCTAAGCTCTCTATTAGAAAAAGTAAAATACGAAGGTGGTAGTCTATTAAAATATATAGAAATACTGGCCTTCAAAGCAAGAGGATTTGCATCAGAATCTTCAACAGCATTTAAAAATATTAGACCAGCTTCAATGTACGTTGCTGCAAGAAGTTTAGGTCAAGTTGCTAAAAAATTAAAAAATATGGAGCAAACAAACTTTAGACACAGACAAAAAATGGCTAATCTAAAATTTGAAGAATTGCCAGATCCAGCAACAGAACCTGAAAAAATTATAGCAAAAGGTCAGTTAAGTATCCTATACCTTAAAGGTTATGAAAACTTACCTGCTAGTGCGATCGTTTCTATTTTATTAGAAAATTTATTTAAGCACAGACAAGAAGTAGAAGAAGAAATTCCACCCTTCTTAACTATCATAGAAGAAGCACATAACTTTATTCCTTCTAGATCTGAAAACAAAGACAATATTCCATCTGTTGAGACTATTAGAAAAGTAATCACAGAAGGAAGAAAGTTTGGTACCGGTGTAATGATTGTTTCACAAAGACCTTCTAGATTAGATGAAACCATTGCTTCACAATGTAATAGTCAAATCATCTTCAGAATGGTTAACCAAAAAGACCAAAGAGCAACAACAAGAGATTCGGAAACTTTAAGTGTGGACGACTCTAAACAATTGCCCAATCTTGCAAATGGCCAAGGTATAATAAGCGGTCAGGTTGTTAACTTCTCATTACCTGTTCAAATAAAATTTGATGAAGAATTAATTAACGATGATATTGGTAATGAAAATTTCATTACAGCAGTTGAAAACTGGGACGAAAAAGATTCCGTTAAACAAAGAAAAAAATTCGCAAAAGATTTCTCCAACATCTCTTCAATAGATAAAAGGAAAGCAAATTGATCATTTCACCCTTTACACTGAATTTTATCTTGATAATGATGAAAGCATCCACATTAATATATGGAGCGTTAGTTTTTTACATCCTTGGCAAGTATGGGAAAATCCCAAGACATGCGATGAATTTAGTTTGGTCATTTAGTCTAGGGGGTTGTTTATTCCTATCTATTGGCCTTTTTCTAAACAATTACCAATTAATAAGAGGTGGATTATTTATCACTGGAATATTGGTCTTACTCTTAATTCATACAATTCTAACCAAGCATCAAAAATTTAAAGAAAGGCTCAATGACAAAATCAATCCAAAATAATAAATCGCATGATTGTCTCGTTTGTGATGGCACAAGAAAAGCTAAAGTAATTAAAAATATAGCTCAAATAGGTAAATATCACCTTGGTAAAGAAATTACTGAAGAGTGTAAGTTCTGCTCATCGAAATATTCAAAAGAAGTTTACGAACCTGAGGTTGTCACATTACAGTAATGACTAAAGTACTAACAGTTGATGATCTTGAAATAGAATTTGAAAAACAAAATTCTGAACATTCATGTAATTGGTGCATTTATATTCGATTGAGAAAAAAAGACAAAGAACAAACTGTCTTGATGATACGTACAAATAATAAACCCTATACTCGTTTTACATTTAATTCTGGCAATATAGTTAATCGTTCAAATAAAACTCTAAAAGATATCTTAAGCAACACGATGAATAATGTTCAAGAGCTTAGAGAAATTAAAAAAAATATAAATGAAAAAAAATAACCTTAATATCTTATTAACAAATATGTCAAAAAAGTTTGATGATGCTGAATACAATCAGGCAACTTCAACTCTTTATGCTATTTTAAATAGTGTAACTTATGGTTATGACAATCCTCTTTCACCTCAATTTTTAAACACTGCAAGAGATATATATTCAAAATGTAGCCTAGCAAGGGCCTTAAATAAAACAACAAATAAAATTAATAACTCTAAAATGTTTATCAAACACAGTGCAAAAAGTAATATTATTAATTTCACAAATTTTAAAAAACGATGAAATTTTTTCTAATTTTTATTTCATTAATTGTTAGTTCATTTTTTATACTATCTTTGACTAACAAGCTTGGTGCAGAAGAAGAGTGGATTATAGATAAATATGAAACCCTGGCTTATGCAAGGGTTTCAGGTGAAGTAATTCATGGTGATAATTTAAATTTTTTCATTCAATCAAGAACAAATTGTGAAAAAGTGTGGAATAACTTTACATTTTATACTTATGAGAGCCCTGGAGACATAAAGCAACTTTTAGATAAGCATATTCCAATAAAGATTAATGGGGAAGATTTTACAGCTGAGGTTGATGCTGTCAGTCCATTTTTAATGGGTCATAGGGTCATGTTTACTTTGGGCGTTTATCCTCTCAAAAAATATATTTATGAATTAAATAAATTTTATATTGAAGAAAAAAGATATGAAATTGAAATAGTTGATGGCATAGGCTTTAAGGCAAAAAAGTATTTTGACATATCTAGAAATAGTTGGAAATTGGATAAACTGGTTCCATCTGTTTTGGAGGCTTATAAGCTATGTAAACAGATAGATAATTTAGATAGTTAATAATGTTTCGACTTATTCTATTATTCATAATCTTTGTATCTAACCCTTCACATGCTGACCAAGGATTGAATATTACTTGCCTTAATATGAAATCAATCTTAGGAAGAAAATATGAGCCTCTGCAATTTAAATTAGAAACAATGGGTTTTCATTATTTTGATAAAAAGCATGATAAATTTTTAATGATTAAAGCTAATAAATTGGAAATAGGTGAAAATTTTTTTACTGCAAGATTTGCAGACTATGAATTAGGTTTTCAATTGATATTATTTAAGGACAGTAAAGGACCAACAATAACCATGTCTAAATATGATTATAAAAATAAGGTTTTTCTAGAGCATTATACTTGTGATGCGGAATCGAGCTATATAGAATAATACTGTGCAAAAATTGAAAAAAAAATTAAAAAAGAAAAATTTTTTAGCAAAAAACCTACAACAAAAACTATATCAACAAAAAGTTGTACCAAATAAAAAAACTTATAATCGAAAAAAACAGACAAGTGTGATAAAATAATGGTTAAATTTAATGTATTTAAAGGTTCATTAAAGTATCAAGATTGATTATGAATAAATATTAAAAACCTATGGAATTAATCTTAATACTAAAAATACTTTTTACCATAGTGGCTATTATTTCAACTTATGCAGTACTTAGAAACCTTGATATTATTAGGATTATTTTAATTTACGTAAAAGATACTTTACTTAGAAAGTAGCTTAACTAATTTTTTAACTAAACTGTTTTTAGATGATAATTTAGAAATCATCATACAGGCTTCAGATTTTAATATTTCTCCATCCTTCAATATTCTAAGATTATTA
>JAQBUY010000003.1 GCA_027623775.1 Pseudomonadota bacterium | reverse complement strand
CTATTGATATTTTCTGTATAATTTAATATTATTTTAAAAAAATTATTTTTCTTTAATGTTTTTTTATAATCAATTATCTGACTATATAATGTAGGTATTCTGGTTTTTTCTATTTTGTGAAATATCTTTATTTTTTTTTTAAAACTTTGAAGATAGGGAATTTTAAAGAATTGAATTTTTACTAAATTTCTATTTTCAATGAATTCTTGAATAATTATATTTTCACTTGAATAGAGTAATTTAGGTGTTAATTTTAGTTCAGAAGCTTTTTTCAATACTATTTGATGGTATCTATTTATGTTCCTATTGAATGTTTTTGTCTTATTCTTTTGATAGATTTTAAAAAAAGCCTGTTTTTTAGCTATTTTTCCTAAATATGATTTACTAAATACTCCATTATGGTGTTCTGGAAATACAATTAGTGAGCTAGCCATATGTATAAATACCATTTGTTTTTTAGAAAGAAATCTATATTAATATTAGAATACTTAAGGTTAATTTTATTGAATATTCATTACTTAGTTTCCAAAAAAACATTGTTTGCAGATATTAGATTTATTAATCTTTATTTTTACTAATAAGAAAGGTTACGAAATGACTAAAGGAACAGTGAAATGGTTTAACCCAAAAAAAGGATTTGGATTTATCGCACCAGAAGGTAGCGATCAAGACATCTTCGTTCACATCACAGCTGTTCAACAAGCCGGATTAGACCATCTCGACGAAGGAGATAAGGTTGAATTTGAAATTGTTGAAGATAGAGGAAAAAATAAAGCGGAGAACTTAAAAAAGATCTAATTTATTCCCTCGAACAATTTATTTTATCGCAGGTCCGGTTTATCGTAGATGATCGTCTTTAGATTAAATAATTATTCTCGAGAAATACTCTGTTTATAAAATTCAGTGTATGGCTCTTAACTAAAAACAAACATTATATAAAAATATATAATACAGAAAGGTACTAACATGACTACAGGAACAGTAAAGTGGTTTAACCCACAAAAAGGATTTGGATTTATCGCACCAGAAGGTAGCGATCAAGACATCTTCGTTCACATCACAGCTCTTCAAGAAGCAGGAATTGATCGTCTCGACGAAGGAGATAAGGTTGAATTTGAAATTGTTGAAGATAGAGGAAAAAGCAAAGCTGAGAAATTAAAAAAGGTTTAATCTTTTTTTAATAGCTAAATTTTATAGCTACACTCTGTTCTTTAAAGTCAGAGTGTAGTTTTTTTTAGATAACTCTTAATTATTATTGATCGCTTTTATGGTTTTAAATATTTAGAATCATTAATTTCTTTAAGTTGTTTGTCATTACCATAAGCGAAATGCTTGTTCATGTCGGGATAATATTTGTAGGCGATTGGCTTTCTGCCTAAGCTAACAGCCATCTCTCTTACGTGGTGAGGGTCTGCCCCACAACAAATACCAATAAAATTTACATTCATTTCAGCACAATCTTTCGCAAAATTCCCCATTTCAAACCTTGTGCATGTTAGACCATCTAGGGCAATATGAGAAACATTACCGTCAATACAATCACAACCTTCATCTTTAATGTACATAAAAGTTGGATATTGCTCATTTGTTCTAAAGGGAACGGGCAGGGCAGCAACATGACAAGAAACACTTTTTCTTATTTCGGGGAGTAGTTTTTTCATCATAGTAGGGCCACGATAACAATTTAAGCCAACTACATCTGCCCCATGATCTTCTAATATTTTACAAGCTTCACTAGCTGATTGACCGTCTCTTGTTTTATCTCCAAATGGACCAGCCGGGATTGCTAAATTAACCACAGCGATCATTCCAGCATCCTTAATAGCTTTAAGAGCTATTTGAGCTTCACCGGTCCAATTAATTGTTTCCGCTATTACAAAATCAACTCCTGCATCTTTTGCCCAACCAATCTGTTCTTCAAACATTTTTTGACAATAGATATGGGATTGTTTATCTGCGGGATCGTATATGTTCGTATTTGCAACATTGCCCGCAACCATCAAATTTAATTCTGGAAATTCATCAGCTGCCGCTTTAGCAATTTTTAAAGCATTCGTTTGAAGAGACTCTAAAAGATGTTCTTTCCCAATTAGTTTTAATTTTTCACGATGCCCATAATAAGTGAAGGCTTCAACAACATCAGAACCAGATCTAATAAATTCACGATGTAATTGAGTCACTACTTCAGGATGTTCTAAAACAACATTCCGGTACATAAGCTCCTGCTGAAAGATAGCCTCTTCTCTCCATAGCAAATAAATAGCCTTCTGCACAAATAACAGGACCTTGGTCTAATCTCTCAATAAGATTCATTAAACTAAGTTATATTTTTTTGTATTAAGATAAATATTTTTTTTGAGTCCCAAGACCTATCGAAATTAAAGTCTCTAACTCGTGCGTTCCCAAGGATTCTGAAACTTTTTCGTAAGTTGCATTTTTCCCTAATATTTCAACAGGATACCCTAAGTACAAAAATTGATCAGGGATGTTTGAAACATCGATCGTAATTAAATCCATAGAGATTCTTCCAAGAACTTTAGCCGGAATACTATTTATATAAGTGACTGCCCGACTACTTCCTGATCTCATATATCCATTCGCATAACCAAAATTAATAGTGGCAGTTTTTATTTTTTTTTGAGCTGTATATGTTTTCCCATAACCTACCGTTTCATTTTTATTAATGGAAGAGGTTTGAATTATAGGTGCATACAATGAAGCAACTTGCTTAAGTTTAAATGATTTTTTTTTAAAAGGGTTCATACCATAAAGACTCTTACCGGGTCTTACATAATCTAAATGATAACTTGAATTTAAGAAGCAACCTGATGAATTAGCGATGCTTAATTTATAATTAAGATTTTGATTTAAATTTACTAATTGCTTTAATTGTTTATTACTATTTTTCTTATCTTTTTCATCAGCTGAAGTAAAATGACTCATTAAAAATGATACATTCAACATTTTTAATTTTTCATTTAGATAAGAAAATTCATTATGTTTAAAGCCCATTCTATTCATTCCAGTATCTATCTGTATAATTGCATTCATTTTTTTATTTTTTAATAAACTGTATTTTAAAACGAGTTCTAATTGGGCAGGGTTATTAATAATAGGAGTGATTTTATTGCTATCTAAAGTTTCTACTTCATGAGGATTGATTGGTCCTGAGAGAACAAAAATTCTTACTTTTCTATAATAACTTCTTAATTTTAGGGCATCTTCTATATTAGCTACATATAAATGTTTACATCCTGATTTAATTAATGTTTTAGAGCATTGTAGCATTCCATGCCCATATGCATCACCTTTGACGATACCAATAATGACAGATTCTTTGGTTAATTGATTAATTAATTTATAATTATACTTAAGAGCTTTTAAATCTATATATAATTGAGCTTTTTCAATAGTTTCTATATATGTATTAATTTTGTCCATATTTTTCTGTTTCAACTTGTGAAACTTTTTGCTTTATCCCACATGCCTTTCAGATATATAATAAAGTTATGAATAATAAAGTGCATTCTATATTTATTTTTATTGGATGTATTCTAACTGCTGGTAATTTTATTATAAAATTATACTAAAAGTTAATTAAAACAGAGGAGAACGATATGAAAGTAAGAAATAGTATTGTTGGATTAATCGCTACATTAGTTATTGCATTATCAAGTTTTGCTAATATTGCAAAAGCTGCTAGCTCAGATCCAATTAGAATCCCAGTGTTAAACTGGTCAAGTCAAGTTGTAATGGCTAATGTTATTGCTCAGGTATATGAAGAATTAGGTTACAATGTTGAATTAGTTCCTGCTGAATCCGCTTCAAGATATGAAGCTGTAAGAGTAGGTGATCTTCATTTAGCTCACGAAACATGGCAGTCAACTATGGCTAAGCCTATGTATGAAGCAATGGATAAAGGTGGCTTAATTGATGCCGGTAGCCATGCAGCTCCAACTCTAGAAGATATGGGTGTACCTAACTGGGTTATTGAGCAAGACTTATGTCCTGGTCTTCCAGCTTGGGAAGCATTAAAAGATTGTAGCGCAAACTTTGCTACTGCTGACTCAGAAGGAAAAGGCCGTTGGTTAGAAGGACCTCAAGAGTGGCATGGTGATGTTATGCCTAACAGACTTAAAGGTCTTGGCTTAGATGATAAGTGGACTGTTAAGTTTGCAGGAAGTGCTGATGCTCTTTGGGCTGAACTTGCTGCTGCTAAAAAAGAAGGACGTGGAACAGTGATTTTTAACTGGACACCAAACTTTACTGATGCAGAAGGATTTACATTCATCAAATTCCCTACTTTTTATCAAGGGTGTAGAATTGAAGATGGTGGATCTGTTGAAACAACAGGTTGTGGTTCTCCAATAGGTTGGTTAAAGAAGGCCGCTAATATTAAGTTCCCTCTTACTCATCCTAGTGCATATAAGTTCTTAACTAAAATGGAAGCTACTGCCGGTCAAATCGGTGAAATGGCTAACAACGTTGATAACTTAGGTATGACGCATGCCGATGCAGCAACTGCTTTTATCACTAACAACAGAAGTGCTGTTGACCAGTGGTTGAAGTAATAAGCTCCAATTAAATTTAATTTATTATCCCCCCTTTTCTGGGGGGATTTTTCTTTATTTTGAGATTATAATTATTATAAATATGCAAAACGCTAATAATTCAAAACCTGTCATTAAATGTGAGTCAGTTTATAAAATATTTGGACCAAATGCCAAAAAGCTACTTGATGATTCTAATGGCAAAGTTGACGCTAAAGCCTTTCAAGAAGCAGGATGTATTGTTGGTGTAAATAATGCTTCCTTAGAAGTTTATAAAGGTGAGATGCTAGTAGTTATGGGTTTATCAGGCTCTGGTAAATCTACATTATTAAGATGCATTTCAAGACTGACTGAATCAACATCTGGAAAAATTTATATTGATGGAGAAGATCTCAATGCCATGAATAGTAAAGAGCTCATTGAACTTAGAAGAAATAAAATGGGAATGGTTTTTCAAAATTTTGCCTTGTTGCCTCATAAAACAGTTTTAGAAAATATTGCGTTCCCACTTCAAGTTAAAGGCATGGCTACAAAAGAAAGTGTAAACAAGGCTATGGAGATGGTCGAACTAGTAGGTCTTAAGGGAAGGGAGAATTATTTTCCAAGAGAACTTTCCGGAGGACAGCAGCAAAGAGTAGGTATTGCCCGTTCACTTGCTGTCGAACCAGACATTTGGTTTCTTGATGAGCCTTTTTCTGCTCTTGATCCATTAATTCGTAAAGAGATGCAGGATGAATTTTTACGATTACAAGGAGTTTTAAATAAAACAATTATGTTTATCACTCATGACTTTGATGAGGCTCTTCGTTTGGCAGATAGAATTGCAATTATGAAAGATGGGATAATTGAACAGTTAGACACACCCGATAATATTGTTTTAAATCCTGCAACTGACTATGTCAAAAAATTTACAAAAGATGTTCCAAGAGAAAAAATTCTTAAAATTGAATCCATTATGGATCCTCCTGATGGAAATAACTCTAACTCATTAAAAATTTCTAAGGATGCTATAATTCAAACAGTTGCTGAATCAATTTTAAATAGTAAAGAACCAATTTCAGTCATCGATCCCAAAAATAACCAAGTAGTCGGAACTCTTTATCCATCAAAAGTAATTAAAGTTTTATTTGGCCATTAACTATCAATAAATTATGATTAATAATCTTAAAAACTCTAGACCAATGCAGTTTGGTCTGTTGATTTTAGTTTTTTTATTTTTTTACTTCATAATTCCTCATTCAGAAAATAATTACTTATGGAGATTCCCGCCTTTATTTAAAGGCTTCCCCTTATTTATTAATAACTTAATTTATAATGCTTTGTACGAGTGGTTTCCTCTGAAGGTGTGGGACCCTGTATTTGAAATGTATGAAGATAAACCTATTTTTAGAGAGGTAACCAGAGCTATTTCAAGAGGGGTCTTATTTTTAATTGTTTTTATTAGAGAGATTTTTTTAGGTGGTGCTCAGACTATAGGTGTTTTTGTCGATGGGTCTTGGATGAGCGCCAATAAATGGTTCACATGGCCAGCTCTTCCCTGGACGGTAGTAGTTGCTGGTTTTATGTTAATAGGTATGCAACTGCAAGGTATTCGACTAGCTTTACTAGCTGGAATTGGAGCATTTTATTTATCTTTTTTTGGACAATGGCAGCCTTCAATGCAAACTTTATCTTTCGTTCTGATTACAGCACCAATTTGTTTTATTTTTGGCCTAAGTCTTGGAATATGGGGTTACTTAAATAATAAAGTTGAAAACGCTTTGCAACCTATTTTAAATATTGCTCAAACAATGCCTCATTTTTCTTTTTTAGTTCCTGTTATGATATTATTTGGTATTGGAGATCATGCAGGTGCTATTGCAACTATTATATTTGCGACACCTCCAATGGTTCGATTAACTATTCTTGGATTAAAAAAAATATCTCCTGAAGTTGTTGAGTCTGGATTGATGAGTGGATGCAATAAATTTCAATTATTGTTCAAAGTTCTTATTCCTACGGCACGAACAGATATTTTAATCGGAGTTAACCAAGTTATTATGCAGTGTCTAGCAATGACAGTTATCGCATCCTTTATTGGAGCGAAAGGTTTAGGTTTTAATTTAAAACTAGCCTTAAATTCATTAAAGATTGGAAAAGCAGCAGAAATAGGAATTTGCATTGTGATTATAGCTGTCGTTTTAGATAAATTCTCTCTTGCATGGGCTAATAAACAAAAAAATTATTTTGCAAACTTGAATTTTTTTCAAAGAAATAAAAATCTAATTTATTTTGTAGTAATTTTAATTATAGGTTCTGTCTTTGCGTATCTAGGCAGTCTCTATTTCAATAATATTAACTATTTATATCTTATTCCATACGAAAAAGGTTTTAGCATTTCTCCTTTAATTGATTCTGCTGTTGATTGGGTATGGGAAACGTTTTTTTACTATTTAAATTCATTTAATATTTTTTTAATTACTAATGTCTTGGTTCCTATGAAAAATGCTTATTTGGGAATGCCCGTTATCTCTACTTTTATTTTAGTGATGGGAGTTGGATATATTATTGGTGGTATTAGATCAGCCGTAATTGTAGGCCTATTAATTTTATTTATCGCTTTATCTGAGTATTGGGATAGAGCTTTAATTACAGCTTATATGGCAACATTTGCCGTTCTTATTTCTGCAGTGATAGGTTTAGTAGTTGGATCTATTTGTGCACAAAATTCTAAATCTACTAAATTTATGCTTTTTATTTGTGATTTTTTTCAAACATTTCCTTCTTTTGTTTATTTAATACCCGTAATACTTCTTTTTGGAATAACGGATACTTCTGTTTTACTTGCAGCTATTGTTTATGCAACAATACCAGCAACAAGATATACTATAGAAGGACTTAGGAGTGTTCCCTTATCTCTTCATGAGGCAGGGTCAATGTCGGGCGTTTCCAGGTTACAAAGATGGACAAATATTGAAATACCCTTAGCTTTTCCTCATATAATGTTAGGAATTAATCAAACCGTTATTTTCTCACTATTCATGGTAATTCTTGGGGCTTTAATCGGCACTGAAGATTTAGGTCAGGTAATAATGGGAGCATTATCGAGAAGTGATGGAGCTGGAGTTGCACTGACTCTTGGAATATTTGTATCGTTCATGTGTCTTGCGGTGGATCATTTAATCCGAACCTGGGCTGACAGACAAAAAAAATTACTTGGCATAGAGTGATAGTTAAATGATTAAATATTTATACCTTTTCTTAGCAATTACCCTAGAAGTGATAGGAACATCTTCTTTGAAGGCGTCAGAAGGATTTACTATTCTTAAACCAAGCATTCTAACTGTAATATCTTATTCTGCTTGTTTTTATTTTTTAGCTTTAACCTTTAAAAATTTTGAATCTATTGGATATGTTTATGCGGTATGGTCAGGATTTGGAATAGTGTTATTAACTTTAGTAGGTATTTTTTATT
The DNA here is from genome assembly GCA_027623775.1 of Pseudomonadota bacterium. Classification (GTDB taxonomy): domain Bacteria; phylum Pseudomonadota; class Alphaproteobacteria; order HIMB59; family HIMB59; genus HIMB59. Next base: position 26,993 of record JAQBUY010000003.1, on the reverse strand, counting down.
TTAAAAATCAAATGGATATTGCAGGAATCATAGGACTAAGTTTGATTTTACTTGGTGTGATAATTTTAAATATTTTTTCTAAAATATCTACTTAATCATAATTTGCACATAATTCCACTATATGAAACAAAAAATAATATTAACATAAAGATTATTTTTGATTTTATGTTTAAAATAAATTTATGATTATACCAACGGTATCTAGACCGTATGAACCAGGATTGCCTGCTTTAGGAAATAATCAAGAGCAATATTCCGTTCATGGTAATGGGTCTATGGCTATTAAGCTTGAACGGGGAGATAGCTTCCATATTGTTAATTTAGAAGGTCATCAAAAAGCTGAAATAGTTTGTTTTTTAGAAAATGGTAAAAATGACCTATCGGCATTAGGATTAAAAAAAGAGCATGACGGTAAACTCACAAAGTTTATTTTAAATCAAGAGAATGAATCTGCGACAGTAGTTCGTTTAAAATTAAAAAAATTTAAAATTGATATCAAATCTATCAATCAATCAGTTTTAGTTTTTTCTAATGAGTCTTTAACAGGTTCAATTGAAAAATTTACTGCACAACTTAATTGTGTTTGTATTGTTTCAGCTCCTGGTGAAATTGATATTCTTTCAGAGGGAGTTCCTGCAACTGACTTGAGGTTAATTGTGGAAAGAGCGAAGTCTAGAATTGAAGGTGAATATATTTTACCTGACCCTATAGGAGACCCTATCAATGAAATTTTTATTAAAAGACAAACAGCAATTGCCTATGAAGTAGAAGAGGGAGATTATATTCAGGTCATCGATGTGTTCGGAAGACAGTGTTCTGATTTTACCGCTTTTGATGCTCGATTATTACAAAAGGGTAAAGAGGTGGGTATTGATACTACTAATTCAAGATATCTTATGGGTGGCGGATCAATGCCAGGCCTTCACTCAAAATATTTTACTGAAAATCACGAACCTTTAATTGAAGTCATTAGAGATACTGTTGGTCGTCATGATACATTTGGTACAGCTTGTACATCTAAATTTTATGATGATCATGGCTATTTCGGACATCCTAATTGTTCTGATAATTTTAATTATGCTTTAGACTCTTACTCAGTAAGAAAAAGATTGGGCTGGAATGCTATAAATCTTTTTTATAATACAAGTATTGATGCAAACAATTCCATTGTCTTCGATGAACCTTATTCTAGACCAGGGGATTACATCTTAATGAAGGCTATAAAAAACTTAGTATGTGTAACTTCAGCTTGTCCTGATGATATAGATCCTGCTAATGGTTGGAATTGTACAGATATGTTTGTTAGAATTTACCGACCAAATAAGCCATTTAGTAAAGGAGGAGCTTATAGAATGAAACCCGATGCAGAACCAAAATTAACGAAAGAAACAGGCTTTCACCCACGCGTCTCTAAGTTGACAGAAAATATCATTGATTATAAGGGCTTCTGGCTTGCAACAAAATATAATAATAATGGCGCCCTTCAGGAATATGAAGCTTGTCGAGAAAGAGCAATTATTTTGGATTTATCTGCTCTAAGAAAATTTGAAATTTTAGGACCTGATGCTGAAGAATTAATGCAAAGAACATGTACGAGAAATATTCGAAAACTAGCGGTTGGCCAAGTTGTTTATACAGCAATGTGCTATGATCACGGGGGCATGATAGACGATGGAACTGTTTTTAAAATGACAGACACAAACTTTCGTTGGATTTGCGGAGATGAATATTGTGGAGAGTGGCTAAGAGAAAAAGCAAAAGAATTTGGTTTAAAAGTTTGGATTAAATCATCAACTGATAATCTTCATAATGTATCTGTTCAAGGACCTAAGAGTAGAGAAATTCTTAAAAAAATTGTATGGACTCCAGCCCATCAAACTTCTTTAGATGAACTAGGGTGGTTTAGATTTACTATTGGAAATCTGAATGAAATAAATGGAATTCCAATTATGGTTTCGAGAACCGGCTACACTGGTGAACTTGGTTATGAAATTTTTTGCCATCCAAGACATGCGCCAGAAATTTGGGATGCAGTAATGAAAGCGGGAGAAGAATTCAAAATTACACCTATGGGATTAGATGCTTTAGATTTAGTTCGTATTGAAGCAGGATTAATTTTTGCAAACTATGAGTTTGATGATCAAACAGATCCTTTTGAGGCTGGCATTAGTTTTACAGTTCCTTTAAAATCAAAAGAAGACGATTTCATAGGAAAAGAAAACTTAATTAAAAGAAAAGCCAATCCTCAAAGAACATTAGTGGGTTTGGAAATTGAGGGAAATGAGCTTTGTGGTCATGGTGATTGTGTGCATGAAATTGGAGCAAAAGCTCAAATTGGAACTATTACCAGTGGAGTAAAATCTCCTATTTTAAATAAGATGATTGCTTTATGTAAAATGGATATAAATTATTCCACAATCGATACTGAAGTTGAAATTGGAAAATTAGATGGACATCAAAAAAGAATTAAAGCAAAAGTAGTTAGATTTCCTTTTTATGATCCTGATAAATCAAGAGTTAAAGCTTAAATATTTAATTCTTCATATAAGATTCATAGGAATCATCTAATTCTTTTAACCAATCAGTATGATGAATAGGTGCCATTGTCCCAGTCATTAAGGATTTATAGGATTTATTTCTATATCCCATGATGTCATTGTGCTTATCGTGCTCCCAATCCATAAAAGTTTTATTGACACCCTCTATATCAAATGTCGGATAGTCTGTCGCCTCAATCAGTTCTTTAGTGTAATCACCTTGAAACCAAATCATATCTTCATCTGTTTCAAGTTTTTCTTCTCTTTCTTTCCATTTATGATTATTTTTTAACATTTCTTCTTTTGACGGTAATGCAATTTTCCCAAGTATATAATCTCTCGCATACCAGGCTTGGGCATCAAACATATTAAAAGTATAAAACTGATCCTGCATTCCTAAGTACATCATTTTTGGATTATCTACCCAAAAAATCCCTTTATAAATTCCTAAAGGCCATAAGCAGTTATTTGTTTTTAATTTTAAATCATCAGTTAAGAATGGGAAATAATGCAGGTATCCTGTACATAGTATAATTGCGTCAACAACTCTTTTTGAACCATCTTTAAAATGGACTGTATTGCCTTCTTCAACTTTTGTAATTAAAGGAACTTGTGAAAAGTTTTCCGGCCAATGAAATCCAGTGGCATTTGTTCTATAACTAATTGTTACTGATTTTGCTCCATACTTATAACATTGGGATGCTATATCTTCAGCTGAGTAACTTGTTCCAACAATCAGTAAGTCTTTATTTTTAAATTCTAAAGCATCTCTAAAGTCATGCGCATGCATAACACGACCACCAAATTTATCCAAACCTTCGAAAGTAGGTACATTAGGAGTTGAAAAATGACCACTAGCACAAACGACATAATCAAACACCTCTGAGTTCACTTGATCATTTTTTAAATCATGAGAGGTGATGATAAAATTATCGTCCTCTTTATTATAGACAACACTTCTTACAGGTGTTCTAAATTTTATTTTATTTCTAAAGTTTGATTTAGCTAATCTTCCTTGAATATAATCTAGCATCACTGCTCTTGGCGGATAAGAAGCAATAGGTTTTCCAAAATGTTCTTCGAATGTATAATCTGCAAATTCAAGGCATTCTTTTGGCCCATTAGACCAAAGGTATCTATACATACTACAATGAACAGGTTCGCCATATTCATCAGTACCGGTCCGCCATGTATAATTCCACAGACCACCCCAATCTTCCTGTTTTTCAAAACATACAATTTCAGGAATCTTGATTCCTTTTTTTTCTGCCGATTCAAAAGCTCTTAATTGTGCTAAACCACTTGGACCTGCTCCGATTATTGCTACTCTTGCCATTTTAATAACTCCTACTAGAATTATCTTATCGTATTAAAAAAAAATCGATAATAAAACCCTTTTTCCTGTGAATAATTTAATTTAAATAATATTAAAAAGAGCTTAAAATTGTTCCATAATTTGAAACATAATTATACACTATCCTTTATTGATCTATATATTTCTCCTCATAGAATAAAAAGTAATTATGCAAAAATATTCAGCACTTAGTCTTATTAAAAACGCATTTTCTAATCATCAAAATTGGGATGTTGCTTGGAGAGACCCAGAACCAAAAAAAGAATACGATGTTATTATCATTGGTGGTGGGGGCCATGGTTTAGCAACAGCATACTATCTTGCTAAAGAACATAATATTACTAACGTAGCTATCCTTGAAAAAGGATGGATTGGTGGAGGTAATGTTGGTCGTAATACAACTATTCTTCGTTCAAATTATATGTTCGACCCCAGTGCTCATTTTTATGAATTCGGAATGAAACTTTGGGAAAACTTAAGCATAGAACTTAACTATAACGTCATGTATTCACCAAGAGGTATTATCAATCTTGCCCACTCTGATGCACAGCTTAATGCTTACGCAAGAAGAGGTAATTCAATGAGATTAAATGGAATCGATGCTGTTTTATTAAATAGAGATGAAGTTAAAAAAATGATTCCGTTTGCAGACTTTTCTGAAAACTCTCGCTTTCCGATTTTTGGAGGATTAATGCAACCTAGAGGTGGAACTGCAAGACACGATGCTGTTGCATGGGGTTATGCAAGACAAGCTGATGCTATGGGAGTTGATATAATTCAAAATTGTGAAGTAACTGGATTTGATGTGAGTAATGGAAAAATTTCTGGTGTAAGAACTTCACGCGGAGATATTAAAGCTAAGAAAGTTGGTTTATGTGTTGCGGGTAGCACCACTTTACTTGCTGATAAATTAAATATGAGATTGCCAATTGAATCTCATGTTCTTCAAGCTTGTGTTTCAGAACCAGTTAAACCTTTGCTGGATAACGTAGTGACATTTGGAGCAGGTCATTTTTATTGTAGCCAATCTGATAAAGGGGAAATGGTAATGGGTGGAGATCTTGATGGTTATAATAGTTATGCACAAAGAGGAAACATGCCAATGATCCAACATGTCTTATCAGGAGGTCTAGCTGTATTTCCAAATTTTAGTAGACTAAAAATGCTTAGAAGCTGGGGTGGAATCATGGATATGTCCATGGACGGAACCCCTATTATTGATAAAACTCATATAGAGGGTGTTTATCTAAATTGTGGATGGTGTTACGGTGGTTTTAAAGCAACTCCATGTTCTGGATATGTTTTTGCACATACAATCGCCAAAGACGAAGTACATGAATTGAACGCACCATTTAATTTAGAACGTTTTCATACTGGTAATATAATTGACGAAAAGGGTGTAGGGCCAAAACCTTGGATTGGTTAAATTATGTTAGAAATTAAATGTCCTTTCTGCGGTAAGAGATCTCAAAATGAGTTTGCCTATGGTGGAGATGCAACTGTTAAAAGGCCCGCTCTAGGACAAGAAGTAAGCACTAAAGATTGGGATGATTTTGTTTATTTCAGAGATAATCCTAGAGGTAAGCATTCAGAATTATGGCATCATATTTCAGGTTGTAGGCAATGGTTTAAAGTTTCAAGAGATACAGCTACACATGAAATTTTTAAAACTGTACGTTTGGAAGAGGAATTATAAAATTGTCCCAGTCTTATAGAACAAAAAATATAAATTCTTTTTTAAATAAATCTAAAATAATTAATTTTAAATTTAACGGAGAAAGTTATCTAGGTTATGAGGGTGATACTTTAGCTTCTGCTTTAATTGCTAATGGAATTCATTTAGTTGGAAGAAGTTTTAAGTATCATAGACCACGTGGTTTTTTAGGAGTAGGCGTTGAAGAGCCTAATGCTATGGTACAACTTCATGAGGGAGATCGATCAGAACCAAATATTATAGCAACTGAAGTTGAATTAGTAGAAGGATTGATAGCTAATAGTCAAAACTGTTGGCCTTCTGTGAAATTCGATATTGGTGAAGTCAATAATTTACTTAACCGTTTTTTCCCTGCAGGTTTTTATTACAAAACTTTTATGTGGCCAAAATCATTTTGGATGAAAATATATGAGCCTATAATTAGAAGAGCAGCAGGTATGGGTGTTGCATCTTTAACTCCAGATCCAGATCGATATGAACACAATTATGAACATTGTGATGTTCTTGTTGTTGGTTCAGGTCCTTCTGGCTTAGCTAGTGCTTTGGCTGCTGCTAATAATGGTGCCAAGGTAATCTTAGCAGAAGATAAGGCTCATTTTGGTGGTTCTCTTTTAACTGATGAGGTCATGATTAACAATAGGCCTGGAACAGAATGGGCAGAAGAAACAATCAAGCATCTTAAAAGTTTACCTAACGTAATTCTTAAAAATAGATCGCAGGTATTTGGATATTATGATCATAATATGACTGTTATGTTTGAAAGAGTCAGCGATCATATTGAAAATCCTTCTAAGTATGCTCCACGCCAAAGATTACATTATATAAGAGCTGGCGAAGTTATTATTTCAACTGGGTCCATTGAAAGACCTTTGTCTTTTGGCAATAATGATCGACCTGGTATCTTTCTTGCTTCAGCCGCAAATGAATACATGAAAATCTACGAAACTTTAGTTGGAAAAAATCCAATTATATTTACTAATAATGATACCGCATACCTGTCTGCAATTGAGTTTAAAAAAAATAATATTAGTCCTTTAGTTCTTGATATAAGAGATAGTTCTTCTGGAGATTTAGTTAAAGAGGCACAGTCATTAGGGATCGAAGTAAGATTTAGTTCTGGTGTAGCTAATACTAAAGGTCATTTAAAAGTTAACAAAGCAACGATAGGAAAACTTAATTCTAGTAAAGATAGTTTTATTGATTTAGAAGAAATTAACTGTGATTGTATATGTATGTCAGGTGGCTGGACACCAACAGTTCACCTATCATCTCAATCTGGCAATAAATTAAAATTTGATAAAAATATTGATGCTTTTGTTCCAGATAAAAAAAAACAAAAAGAGACTACGGTCGGTTCAGCTAATGGCTCTTTTACCTTAAAACAATCTTTAGAGGAAGGTTTCCAAGCTGGTTTTGATTTGTCAAATTTAATAACTTTAAAAAATATCAAAACTGAAGTTCCAGTATCAAAAGAATCTAAAACAGAAACACATGAAAAAATTTGGTGTATGCCTTTACCTGATGGAGAAAATCCGAAAAGATTTATTGACTTTCAGAATGATGTTGCTGTCTCTGATGTTGAGTTAGCCGTAAGAGAAGGATTTAAATCTATCGAACATATTAAAAGATATACAACTCTTGGTATGGCGGGAGATCAGGGTAAAACAAGTAACTTAAATGGCTTACAGCAAGTTTCAAATATTCAAAAAAAAATTGTTCCTGAAGTTGGTCATACTACTTTTAGACCTCCATATACTCCTGTAACAATCGGAACTATTGTTGGAAGAGAGGTTGGTAATCATTTTCAACCAACTAGAAAAACTCCTACTCATAAATGGCATGAAGAAAATAATGCAGTGTACACAAATGCTGGTTTATGGTTAAGACCTCGTTACTACCCAAGAGGTAATGAGAGTATGTTTGAAGCCGTTAATCGTGAGGCGTTAAATGTTAGAAAAAATGTTGGAATTTGTGATGTTACATCATTGGGTAAAATTGATATCAAAGGACCTGATTCAGCAGAACTTTTAAATAGAGTTTACACTAATGCATGGATGAAACTTCCTATAGGAAAAGCTAGATACGGAGTAATGTTAAGAGAAGATGGTATGGTATTTGACGATGGTACTACAACTAGACTGTCAGAAAATCATTTTCATATGACAACTACAACTGCACAGGCAGCTAATGTACTAGCTCATTTAGAATATTATTTGCAAGTGGTATGGCCAGAATTAAAAGTAAATGTAGTTTCTTCAACTGAGCAATTTTCTGGTGCGGCTGTTGCAGGACCTAAATCTAGAGACTTAATGAAAAAACTTTTTCCAAATATTGATTTTTCAACTGAAAATTTTCCTTTCATGGGTGTTAAAGATGCTGAAATAGTTGGAGTTAAAGCGAAGATCTATAGAATATCTTTTTCAGGCGAACTTGCATATGAAGTAAACGTCGATTCAAATTATGGATTATTCATGTGGAGTGAAATTATAAAAGCTGGAGAAGAATTCGGTATTCAACCTTATGGAACAGAAGCTTTAGCTACTTTAAGAATTGAGATGGGGCATGTTTCTGGACCTGAACTCGATGGAAGGGCCGTTCCTTATGATATTGGTTTGCATGGCATGGTAAGTCAAAAAAAAGATTTTATTGGAAAAAGATCTTTAGAAAAATTAGCTTACAATGATCCTGAAAGACAAACTTTAGTAGGTTTAGTTCCTGTTGATAAGAAAACTAAAATACCTGAAGGATCTCATTTAGTTGAAGATGATAAGGTTAAGTTGCCTAATCCTAAATTAGGTCATGTTTCTTCATCTTGTTGGAGTGTCGAATACAACAATCCTTTTTCTATAGCAGTATTAAAAGATGGTAAAAATAAAATCGGTAAAAAACTATTTGCTGTTGCTCCTTTGAAAAATATTTCTATTCTTGTTGAAGTTGTCCCCCCTCATTATGTTGATCCTAAAGGTGAAAGGGTTAGAGCTTAATGACTGATCAAAATATAATTTTATCTGCATTACATAACGATCATCAAATTGGAAATTTTGGAGATTATCAAAACAAAGAAAAACAAAATTTAGTTACAGTCAAGGAATTGAAAAATCTTTCAATTTTTCAAATAGCAAAATTTAAAAACAGTAATGTTAAGACAGACTTAATTAAAATAGATAGTCTTAATTTTCCCCAAACTTATCAGACTGTAAATTATAACAATGAAACTCGAATTTTATGGACTGGCCCTGATATTTGTATGGTCGTATCTTCAGATAAAAATATAAAAGATAAAATTGAACAAGCTGTTAATGAGGAAGATTTTGCTACAACTGATTTATCTCACTCTAGAGCAGTTATAGAGATTTCAGGAAAACATTCAATAGATGTACTTAAAAAGGGAACTCCTTTAAACCTCAATAGTTCAGAATTTAAAAAAAATAATTGTGCCAATTCAACATATAACGGTATCAGTTTTATGGTTGATTTTACTGATGATGAAAATCCTACATTCAGACTCTTTTGCCTTAGAAGTTTTGGTGGTTCTTTTTATCATAGTATTACTGATGCAACTTTAGAGTATGGTTATGTTGGAGTATAAATAATGTGCGGCATAGTTGGTATATATTTAAAAAATAAAAAACTTTCAAAAGATCTAGGTAAATATCTAACTGGTATGATGCAAGGTATGGCTACTCGCGGTCCAGACAGCGCGGGATTTGCTATTTACTCTGAAAATAAAAAATCAAAGGAATTTAAATATTCGCTTTGTCTTCTTAATCATTATTCTTTTAATTCATTTAAAAAAATAATTACTAAAAAATTTAAAAAATTAAAATTTAAGCAACATTCCGATCATGTTGTATTAATTTCTGATGTAGAGCCTAAAAAAATAATTTCTTTTATATCTTTAGAATTTAAAGATGTATCTTTAATAGGCTATGGAAAATCCATCGAAATTTTTAAACAAGTTGGTAATCCTAATGAGGTTATAAAAAATTTTCAGTTAGATAAATTTTCTGGTACTCATGCTATTGGTCATACAAGAATGGCTACAGAAAGTGCCATTACAACAAATGGTTCTCACCCTTATTCCACCGGCCAAGATGAATGCTTAGTTCATAATGGCTCTCTTTCTAATCATAATAATTTACGAAGAAAACTTTTAAAACAAGGACAATCCTTTGATTCTGAAAATGATACAGAGGTTGCGGCTGGTTATGTTTCAAATAGTTTGTCTAAAAAAAAATCTCTCAAAGAAACTTTAATGAATGGATTAAAAGATTTAGATGGTTTTTATACTTTTATTGCAGGAACAAGATATGGTTTTGCGATTGTTAGAGATGAAATTGCATGTAAGCCTGCAGTAATTGCTGAGACTAAAGATTATGTAGCTATTGCATCTGAGTTTCAAGCTATGGCTCATCTACCAGGAGTCAATACTGCAAAAATTTTTGAACCAGAGCCAGGAGTTGTTTATTCATGGGGGAGTTAATTAAACTAGATTTAAAGAAAAAGACTTTAAGAGAAGTTAATGATCTTTTGCAAAACTTAGATCCTAAGTCTAACTTAAGAAATTATTTAGTTTCAAATCCAACTGGAAATCATGCGGTTTGCGCAGGATTAAAAGATGAAATGGAAGTTTTAATAAAAGGTCATGTTGGCTACTATTGTGCAGGCATGAATCAAAAAGCACTCATTACTATAGAAGGCAATGTAGGTACTGGGGTTGCTGAAAATATGATGTCAGGTATTGTTCATGTAAAAGGAAACGCATCACAATCTGCTGGCGCTACAGCTCATGGCGGCACCCTTATCGTAGATGGTAATACGAGTTCCAGATGCGGTATTTCCATGAAAGGGATTGACATTATAGTAAAAGGATCTGTTGGACATATGTCTGCATTTATGGCTCAAGCTGGCAATATGGTTGTTTGCGGAGATGCGGGTGAGGCATTAGGTGATAGTATTTATGAGGCTAAATTATTTGTAAGGGGTTTCGTAAAATCTCTTGGTGCAGATTGTGAAGAAAAAAAAATGAATAAAAAAGATCTTGAAATTCTTAAGTCATTATTAAAAAAAGCTAATATAAATAATTTTGATGCTAAGGATTTTAAAATGTATGGATCTGCTAGAAAATTATATAACTTCAATATAGATAATGTGTCAGAATATTAAAAAATGAGTGATAAATTTAAAACAACCCCTCGTCAATCTTGGACATTTGATGAGTATACCAATTCAGAAATAAGAAGAGCTGCCGAAACAGGTATATATGATATTAGAGGAGGTGGTTCTAAAAGAAAACTTCCTCATTTTGACGATTTACTTTTTTTAGGAGCATCTATGTCTAGATATCCTTACGAAGGCTATAGGGAATCTTGCAATACAAAAGTAAAGTTAGGAACTAGGTATGCTAAAATTCCCCTACATCTTGATATCCCAATAACTATTGCCGGTATGAGTTTTGGTGCATTGTCTGGTCCTGCTAAAGAGGCATTAGGGAGAGGTGCTAGTATAGCTGGAACTTCAACTACAACAGGGGATGGAGGTATGACCCCCGAAGAAAGAGGTCAGTCTAAGCATTTAGTTTATCAATTACTTCCATCAAGATACGGAATGAACCCTGATGATTTAAGAAAAGCTGATGCTATTGAAGTTGTAATTGGTCAAGGAGCTAAACCTGGTGGCGGCGGAATGCTTTTAGGTCAAAAAATAAGTGATAGAGTTGCTGAAATGAGAACTCTTCCTAAAGGTATTGATCAGAGGTCTGCTTGTAGACATCCTGATTGGACAGGACCTGATGATCTGGAAATTAAAATATTAGAACTAAGAGAAATTACAGGTTGGAAAGTTCCTATATTTGTAAAAATAGCAGGCTCAAGACCTTATTACGATACGGCATTAGCTGTCAAAGCGGGAGCTGATGTTGTCGTTCTTGATGGTATGCAAGGTGGAACAGCGGCAACCCAAGAAGTTTTTATTGAAAATGTTGGCCAACCTACATTAGCTTGTATAAGACCTGCAGTTCAAGCGTTACAAGATTTAGACATGCATAGAGAAGTACAGTTAATAGTTTCTGGTGGAATTAGAAATGGAGCTGATGTAGCAAAAGCTATGGCATTAGGTGCTGACGCTGTATCAATTGGTTCTGCTGCTCTTATCGCTCTTGGTGACAATGACCCCAAATGGCAAGCTGAATATAAAAAACTTGGTACGTTTGCTGGAGCATATGATGATTGGCATGAAGGTAAGGATCCTGCCGGAATTACCACTCAAGATCCAAAACTTATAAAAAGGTTTGATCCTGTAGCAGGAGGAAAAAGACTTTCTAATTATTTAAAAGTCATGACTTTAGAGGCTCAAACTATTGCGAGGGCATGTGGTAAAAATGATTTACATAACCTTGAACCTGAAGATTTATGCGCTCTAACTGTTGAAGCTGCAGCAATGGCAGGTGTACCTTTATCTGGAACTAGCTGGATACCAGGTAGTAAATTCTAATAATTAGACTTTCTATTATTATAAGATCGATATAAATAAGATTGGATACTAAGGATTTTTAATATAATTTCATAATGTGGAACAGAATAGATATATTAATAAATCTCTAGAGAAATCTTTCAAGATTTTAGAAATACTTTCTCAATCCGTTTTCCCCTTAAAAGCAAGTTCTATTTCTAGAAAAACTGTAATATCTAGAACAACAACATTTAGACTTTTATCTGTTTTAAATCAGTTGGGTTATATACATAAGAATACATCAACCAACACATACACAATGGGGCACAAGGCTTTTCAATTTGGAGAAATTTCAGATTATCTTCAATCTATATCTGAAGAATCAAAAGATATTTTAAACGAAGTCTCAAAAACTACAGGGTTAATTACTTATTTGGCTATGCTTGAAGGTCCTCAAATTGTTCACTCAGATAAAATTTCATCAAACAATGACAGTGGAAATTTTAGAACTTTTCGTATGAGATTGGACGCTCACTGTTGTGCTATTGGTAAAGTTATTCTAGCCTATAGACCAGATAATGAAATATCTTTAATATACAAAAGTTATAATTTTTACCCTCACACAAATCATACTATAACTAATATTCAGTTACTTAAAAAAGAATTGAATTTGATTCGCAAACAGGGTTACTCACTTAATCATGCAGAGACTTTTGATAACATTTACGGCATAGGCGTTGCAATTTTAGATCATGAAAAAAGATCATTTGCAGGAATTTCTTTTTCAGGAAGTAAGTCTTTAATGTCCCCAAAACTACTGCCAGATTACATTAAAATACTTCAATCTGCCTCTATAAAAATTTCTAATTTAATTGTTGATAAATAAAATTCTTACTACTAAATAATGTTTCATATTATGAAACATGATATATTTTTCCCCCTCTAGTCATTAGAAGATATCTTATAAATCGGAGGAGTTATGAGCATACCAACAAAATGTGATTACCTTATAATAGGAGCGGGTATTCATGGTCTAAGTACAGCCTGGCATCTATGTCAGAAGTTAGCTAACAAGGGCCAATTAAAAGAAAATTCAGTTGTAGTTTTAGAAAAATCTAAAGTAGCTTCAGGTGCTAGCGGTGTAGCTTGTGGTATTGTTAGAAATAATTATTACCAACCAGCAATGAGACATCTAATGGATCATTCAGTGAAAATCTGGAATGCAAATGCGGAAGCACTCACTTATAAGCCAGTAGGATATATGCAAATTAATTCTCAGTTAATGCATGAAGGTATGTCTGAAGTTTATCATCAACAAAAAGAAATAGGATTTGAATCTGATTTCATCGAAGGTGAAGCGGATTGTAATAAATATATGAAAGAGCTTTTGCCTGATTGGCAAGCTCAAGGAATAACTTCTGTTCTTCATGAAAAGAAAACAGGTTATGGTGCTAACAGGGGAGCTATTGAAGGTTTTCATAAATTTGCAGTTAGTGCAGGTGCAAAAATTTTTGAAGGAGTTACAGTAACTTCTTTAAATACGTCAAGCGGTAGTCAGGCTATTAAGTCAGTCGAAACAAGTGAAGGTACAATTGAATGTGATCAAGTAGTTGTTGCTGCAGGACCATGGGTTAGAAATTTCTGGGAAATGTTAGATTTGCCAAAAACAATCAAGATTAAAAAACCAGATGGAACATTTTCTGATGATTTAAAAATGTGGTCATATATGGCTTTAGAAGAAGGTGAGTTAGATGTAGATCCTTATTCTTATAAAACAGCTAAAGGAACTGAATATCCTGTTATTCATGTAGATACAGAAGCGACTCTTATCTCTGATAAAAATGGCCATGTAATTCATGAAAATGAAATGTGGGGTTTTTATTATAAACCAGATATCTATAGAGTTGGCATTCAAGGAGGTTCATCTCCTTATGATGTTACTAAGGCCAACGAAGATGTTTCTTTAGATCCTTACGGTCATGATTCAAACGAATTTCAGCCTAGGGAATCTTTTGAAGATAAGTTCACTTCAGCTCTTGCTTTTAGTCAAAAGCAATTTGTAGGCTGTCACACTAAGTATAAAAAACAAAAAGCTGGAGGTATTGGTTGTGTAACACCAGATCGATTCCCAGTTTTTGATCAATACAGAGAAAATGTTTATATTATTGCTGATGCTAACCATGGTTATAAGATGGCTGGTATTGGCGATTTAGTCTCTGATGAATTACTAGGTGGAAAATCTGATATTCTAGAACCTTTCAGATTTTCTAGATATGAACAAGGGAAATTACATCCGGTCTCTAAGAGTCCGTTCCCGTGGAGTTGATGTAAAGGGGAAGGTAAGGAATATGACCGCACTAGAATCATACGTTGCTGATAAAGAAAGAAATGAGAACGTAAAAAAAGTAAGAAGTAAGATTAATGAACTTGGTATTGAATATATTTATTTTCAATTCATTTCTGTAACAGGAAGAATTGTTGGTAAAGGTTACCCTGCTGATCATTGGGAAACTGTTGCTCAAAAAGGCTTCCAATTAGTTTATGGATCAACAGCAAATTTATTTACAAATAGGCATGGTAATTATATTGGATATGGTCCCGAAGCACATGAGTTAGTAGGAATTCCTGACCCAGAAACTTTTATGCAACTTCCTTGGGATAAAAGAATAGCTAGAGTTTTTTGTACTTGTTTTAGAAATAGAGAAGAAGATGAGGATCCGGGTGGTTTCTTAACCTCTGATTGTCGTGGTAACTTAAGAAGACACCATCAAGAATTTAAAGATAAACATGGTCTTGAATTAAGAGCTGGAACTGAACCTGAAATGATGTGGCTAACTAAAAATGAAGATGGTACACCTACAGGTTCTGGTTTTTCAAAGCCATATTGCTATCACATTGATCAATTTGAATCTTTAAGACCTGTCTATATGAAGGTTATTGAGTATTCTCGTCTAATGGGTCTTGATATCATTCAAGGAGACCATGAAGATGCTCCAGGTCAATTAGAACTTAATTTTAACTACGATGATGTGTTGAGAAATGCGGACAGACTTTCTACTTATAGGCAGATCTGTGCCCAAGTTGCTAGAGAATTTAATTTAATAGCATGCTTCTTATCAAAACCTTTTGTTGGCGTATCTGCATCCGGTTGTCATACTAATATTTCATTATGGAGAGAAGGAAATGATGAAATTATCTCATGCGGAAATGATGTGAAGGCACTCCCAGGTATGGAGCAAGTTTACCATCATAGAAGAGGCGGTGAGAATGTATTTATGCCTGATACTGATGACAGAAAAATTCCAGGTAAAATTGGCTTACAAGCAATTGGGGGTGTTATGCAACATCTTCCAGCTCTTACTGCAATTGGTTCATCAACGGTTAATTCCTATAGAAGATTATGGGATGCAGGTTTCTGGGCACCGGTTTACGCTGATTGGGGTTTTCAAAATAGAACTTGTGGATTAAGAGTTTCTGCTCCCGGTAGATTTGAATACCGTTCAGTAGACTCAGCTCATAATCCTTACCTAATGGGTTCGGGATTACTTAAAGCCTTTGATCATGGAATAAATGATAAAATGGATCCAGGGAAACCAGAACAGGCAAATATGTATGAAGCAAATGCTGGTAAAGAGAAGTTACCAATGAATTTAGGTGATGCTCTAGAAAAACTTTCTAAAGATAAGGTTATTCAAGACGCAATGCCGGGCGATATGTTAAGAGTCTTTACCGAGTATAAGACAGATGAGTGGGAAGAATTTCTTGCAACTCCAACTCAGTGGGATCTTGATAAATATTTGGATTGCCTACCATAGAAATAATTATAAGGAGAAAAACGAAATGTGTGGAATAGCAGGAGTAATTAATAGAAAGAAGACTGTAAATGTTGGCGAACAGATGAGGTTGATGCTTCAGGGTATAAAACATAGAGGACCTGATTCAACTGGTTACGCTATGTATGGTACTCCATTAAAAACAGGCTTTATTATGAGATTTAAAGTATCTGAAAATTCAGCTGAAAAAAATGGATCATCAAAATCAGAAGACCCGTCAGTTCTTTTAGATCGTAAAAAACAAGTAGATGCGATTATGAAAAAACATGGAGCTAAGATTTTAAAACAGTCTTCAAGCACTCCCTATGCATTTCGTTATGAATTTACATATAAAAGTGATGACCTAGAGGCATTAGCTAAAGATATAGAAACAGTACAAAATACTGAGATCTTATCTATAGGAAAAGGTCTTGAATTAATCAAAGATTTAGGCGATGCAACTAAAGTTGCTGATCAATATGGCTTAAATAAATTTATGGGAACTCATGGAATTGGACACACTAGAATGGCAACTGAATCTGATGTTGATATTAAATCCGCTCATCCCTACTGGGCATTTCCCTATCAAGACGTTGCTGTTGTTCATAATGGTCAATTAACTAATTACTGGGGTAATAGAAGAATACTTGAGAGAAATGGTTATCGTTTTAATTCTAATTGCGATTCAGAAATTATAGCTGTCTATATTGCTGATAAAATGTCAAAAGGCATTGATTTAGAAAAGGCAATGAATGATAGTTTAGATGAGCTAGATGGTGTTTTCACTTATATTGTTTCAACTAAAAACCAACTAGGAATGGCCAAAGATCATATGGCTGCAAAACCAATGGTTATCTATGAGAGTAAAGATATAGTTGCTTGCGCTTCAGAAGAAGTAGCAATCAGGAATATTTTTCCTCATGAAATTATTACTTACGACCCATATGAAGCGGAGGTAAAAGTATGGCAGGTTTAGAAAAAAAAGTAACAGCTTTCCAAGATGAAAATTTATCAGGTAGATCTCAAAAATTATTTTTTGAAGTCACAGAGGAAGAAAATTTTACATATTATGGAAATCACGATGTTGATTTTAACAAAAGGACATCAATAGATTGTGAAGGTATGGATGCTAAAGAACTTAATCAAAAAATTAAAGACGCACTTAAAAAAGGTTATGGTTCTATAGTTATTAAAAATCCAGGAGCTAAACATTCTTTGGGTGTAGGTATATTAAATAAATTAAACTTAATCTTTGAAGGAAGTTTAGGATATTTTGGCCTTGGATGTATCGATGGACCTACTGTTAGAATTAACGGTAGAGTAGGTTGGTCATGTGCTGAAAATATGATGTCAGGTAAAGTTGTAATAGAAAATAATGCAGGATCTTGTTTTGGAGCAGCTCTTAGGGGTGGCGATTTGATTGTTAAAGGTGATGCGGGTGCTAGAACTGGTATTGATATGAAAGGTGGAACTATCTTAGTTGGCGGTAATGCTGGAGCATATACAGGTTTTATGATGCAAAGAGGTCGTATTATTGTTTGCGGCAATGTTAGCGCAAATATGGGAGACTCTATGTATGATGGAATTATCTTTGTCGGCGGTGAACCAAAATCTTTAGGTACGGATTGTATTGAAGGTGAAATGAGCGATCATGAAATTAAATGGCTAGAGCAAAAAATTAAAAATGCTGAAATTAACTGTAAAGTTCCGGCTTCTAAATTTAAGAAGTATGTAGCAGGTAGAATGTTATGGAATTATGACAATTTAGAACCAGCGGAAAAGAAAGGCATATTAGGTTAGGAAAATATAATGACAAAACGTAATACACAACTATTAGGAAAAAATTCCATCTTCACTCCAGAAGTAATGGACGATATTCATATTAAGGCTCAATTAGGTCGTTACCGTATGAGAGGTATGGCTCTAATGAAGAAAATTCCTCATTGGGATGACTTGGTTTTCTTACCTGGTACATTAACTAGATTTGTTATTGAAGGCTACAGGGAAAAATGTTTAACAAAGACTATTATCGGCCCTAGAGCAAAAAATCCTATAAAACTAGATATACCTGTTTATATAACCGGTATGAGTTTTGGTGCTTTATCTTATGAGGCAAAAATAGCTTTGGCTAGAGGTTCATCAATGGCGGGTAGTGCTACTTGTTCTGGAGAAGGTGGAATGATACCTGATGAGAGAAGATATTCTCATAAATGGTACTACCAGTGTATTCAATCAAGATATGGTTTTAACCCTCATCATGCTCAATTAGCAGATGCTATTGAAGTGTTTATTGGGCAAGGTCAAAAAGTGGGTATGGGCGGTCATTTGATGGGTCAAAAAGTTACTGATCAAGTTGCTGAGATGAGATCTTTACCAGCGGGAATTGATCAAAGATCACCAGCAAGACATCCTGATTGGATGGGTCCTGATGACTTAGCTTTAAAAATACAAGAGCTAAGAGAGTTAACAGATAATCAAGTGCCGATCCAATTAAAAATCGGAGCTTCAAGAGTTTATGATGATGTTCGTATGGCTGCTAAATGTGATCCAGATGCAATTTTCTTAGACTCAATGGAAGGTTCTACAGCTGCAGGTCCTCATATTGCTGCTGCAAATACAGGTATTCCTGGAATTGCTGCTGTGAGAGAAGCTAGAAGAGCTTTGGATGACGTAGGAAAATCAGGTGAAATTTCACTTGTTTTTGCAGGTGGTATTAGAGACGGAGCTGATATGGCTAAAGCGTTAGCTCTAGGCGCAGATGCAATTGCAATCGGTACAGCTGCATTAGTGGCACTGAATTGTAATAAAGACATTCCTGAGGCTGACTATGAAAAAGAAATGGGTGTTGAGGCAGGATACTGCTACCACTGTCATACTGGAAGATGTCCAGTTGGTGTAGCCACTCAAGATCCCGTTCTAAGAAGTAGATTAGATCCTACAGAAGCAGCAGACAGGGTTTATAACTTATTAAGTACTATGACATTAGAATGTCAAATGTTAGCAAGAGCTTGTGGAAAAACTAATATCCACTCACTTGAGCCTGAAGATTTGGCAGCTCTTACAATGGAATCATCAGCTATGGCTAAAGTTCCACTAGCAGGTACAAATCTCACAGTTGGCGTTGACAACTATCACTCATTATAAAAGGAGGAATAATGGTAACAAAGAAAAAAACTACAAAGAAAAAATCTTCCGGTAGCGTTAAAGCAACTTCTAAGAAGAAAGTTTCAAAAACTGATTATCAGGTAGTTGGTGGAGCAAAGTTAAAAGATAAGGAAATTAAATCATCAAGAGAAAAAATGATTGGTCAGCATATTGGCTATCGTTATGATGTAAATTTAATTCCTGATTATAAGCACATTACACCATTTCTCAAAAAATATATCGATATAATGGGTTGGGATGATCTTAACTGGTTAGAAGATATTCATATGGGGTTTGAAGGTGATACGCCGGCAGTTTTTGATAGAAATGCGAATGCGTGGATAACATTACCTAAAAAAATGAATCTTCCAAAAGGTCAACAAGACAGAGATATGTTAGCGAGAGAATTATTAATTAAATTTCAAATGTCACCAAATCATCCACTTGTTCAGCTAAAAAGAACATATGGGAAGGGTGATAATTTTAAATTAGTAGAATAAATAATTTATATTATTTTAAATAAAAGGGGGTAGAGTAATTCTTATCCCCCTTTTTTAATCGGTAATTCTAATAAGCTTTGATTTTTTCCAGTCGGGAATAAATTTGATTACATCAATATCTGACCCTAATCCAGGATTAAAGTTCTTATTATGCCAGTAAATATTTGCCCAATGCTCTTCATTTATATCTAATTTAAATGCACTGCAAATCAAACGGTAATTAGTAGAGAGATGAATAAAATCTAACGTACAAGAAATATCTTTAAGTATTTTTTTAGTAATCGAAGAATTCATTGGAAAAGTGGCAAAAAGTGAGTCGGAAAAATTATTTCTATCTATGAAATATTCAGAGGAAAGAAATTTATTCATTTTATCAAATCGAGTAGCTGGATCGTAAGTTTCTTTATTGATATGTTCAAACATTTTAGTAGTATTGTCAGGATCGTTTTCTGTAATTACAACTATAATTCTACTTATTTCATTACCTTTTTTGTCTAATAAAAGAGGAGCCATTGAAGAATTTGGCCTTCCATTTTGCAATCTAAAAGATTGAATTCTTGATTGACATTGCCAATCTAAAAACTTTTCTCTTAATATTTCTTTTGATAACATTTATTTTTAACAGTCTAGTGTTGCATTTCTTTCCCAATCAGAAAGGTGCTTATTGAACGCTTCCCACTCTTTGTTTTTTAGCTTTACATAACTATCAACAAATTGGTTCCCAAATCCTTCTCTAATGATTTTAGAAGCTTCGAAATTACGAATAGAGTCTAATAAGTTTAATGGCAGTTTTTTAACTTTTCCTGCTTTATGACCTTCTGTATACATATTTATATCTAATCTCTTTCCTGGATCTCTTTTATTAATAACGCCATCCAACCCTAGAACTAAACTACCCGCTTGAAGTAAATAGGGGTTTACAGCACCATCCATTAGTCTCAATTCAAATCTTCCAGGACCTGGAACTCGAACCATATGTGTTCTATTATTTCCAGCCCAAGTAATGGAACTCGGAGACCAAGTAGCGCCAGACGTTGTCACAGATCCATTAATCCTTTTATAACTATTAACAGTTGGATTAAAAATAGCGGCCATTTTATCAGCGCTTTCAACCACTCCACCTAAAAAATGATAACCAGATTGAGATAAACCTAATTCATCTTTTTTATCTAAAAATAAATTTTTCTTTCCCGTTTTGTCCCAAACTGAAATATGACTATGACAACCATTGCCTGTGAGATTCACAAAAGGTTTGGGCATAAAAGTTGCTCTCATACCATGCTTCTCAGCAATTGATTTTGTCATAAACTTAAAAAAAACATGTCGATCAGCTGTCGTCAAACAATCAGAAAAATCCCAATTCATTTCAAACTGACCATTCGCATCTTCATGATCGTTTTGATAAGGCTTCCAGCCTAATTCAATCATTGCATCACATATTTCTGTGATGATATCGTATCTGCGCATGAGCGCTGCTGAGTCATAACAAGGTTTTTCTTGTGTATCTTTTTCATCAAAAAGTGCGGTACCATCGGAATTCACAAGAAAATATTCACACTCTACTCCAGACTTCATATGCATTCCTAATTTTTTTGCTCTCTCTATTTGATTTTTTAAAGCAATTCTAGGTGAGGCTTCAACAGGTTTTCCTGACATATATAAATCGCAAGCGACCCAAGCAATTTTTTTATCCCAGGGTAGTTGCATTACACTATCACCATCGGGCATTCCAAACATATCAGGGTCAGATGGAGACATATCAAGCCAGGTTGCAAAACCTGCAAAACCTGCTCCTTCAGATTGAATTTCATCTATAGCTCTTGCAGGAACTAACTTAGATCTTAGTATTCCAAACATATCAACGAAGCTTACGAAAAAATATTCAATACCATTTTTCTTAGCATAATTATGTAAATTTACTGACATGTTTTTTCTCCTGTTTTTATTTAAATCCTATCGATTTCACATAAAAATTCAATGAAATCAATGTATTTTTTTTTAAATTGTTTCACTAATTGAAATAATAAAATAGGTTTTAGTACATAAAAGTTTAAATTTAGAAATGGAATGGGAATCATTAGATTCTTTATTATAAATTAGGAGAAATAAAAAATGACTTTAGAACAACTATCGTCTTACGTTATAGCTCAGTCGGCTGCCGTCGCAGAAGGATGGTACTATATTATGACTGGGTTAATGATAGCTATTCACGTCGGTTTTTTAATGTATGAGGTAGGCGCATCTAGAATGCAAAATGCAGTATCCTCTGGTGTTAAAAATTTACTCGCATTTGCGTTTATGATACCGACTTTTTGGCTATTCGGTTGGTATATTTATCTAGCCTTTCCTCATGGTCTAGTGCCTATGGATATGGAAGGTTATGGAGTGCCTTGGAACGTTTCAATGGGTCCAATGCTTTCTGATCAATTGACAGGAGTATTCTGGGCAGCCTTTACTTTGTTTGCTTGTACTACAGCTTCTATTTTTTCAGGTGCTGTTATCGAAAGAATTAGAATTAGTTCTTTTGTTTTCCTAGCAGTGTTACTAGGTTCTGTTTGTTGGAATTTAGGCGCATCATGGGGTTGGCATTTTGATGGTTGGCTGGTGACTAAGTTTGGTTATCATGATGTAGCTGCAGCTGGGGTTGTTCATATGATAGCAGGTTGGTTTGCTTTTGGTGTTATCCTAAATTTAGGACCAAGAGTAGGTAGATATAATGATGATGGATCAATGAACGAATTAGAAGGCCATGATCTAAGGTTTTCATTTGTAGGATTACTAATGATAATCGTAGGTTTCTTTGGTTTTTTAGGTGCTTGCTTAATTTGGCCAGGTCTGCCTGCGCTAGATATGCAAGAAGTAACCACATGGACTCAGATTTATGGAGCTCCAGCAACACTATCATCTTTTGCTTACAATGCTCTTATGGGTCTTGCTGGTGGCATGATTGGTGCATTCTGGATGGGTAAAGGTAATCCTTTTTGGATAATGTCAGGCGGACTAGCGGGAATATTCTCTGTCGCTGCAGGTCTTGATATTTGGTATCCAGGATTAGCTTTTGTTTTAGGAACTGTTGGAGGAATTATAATCATTCCTGCAAATGACCTACTTCACAAAATCTTTAAAGTGGATGATCCGGTTGGTGCTGTTGCCGTTCATGGTGTAGCTGGTATTTGGGGTGTTTTAGCAATGGGAATATTTGCTTCAGGTTATCCTGGCGCTTCCGATGCTATCCCTGCAGTAAGCTTTTATGGTCAATTCGTTGGTTGTATTACTATGTTTGCAGTAGGATTTATACCTGGTTACGGAGTATCGTTTGTTATGAAAATGATGGGTTGGTTAAGAGTGCCAGATCATGTTCAACAAGCTGGTATTGACAAAGCTGAACTTGGTTTAAGAGCCACTAACTATTAATCGGTTGAAAGGATAATTAAATGAGCATATTTAATTCATGGCCAGGTGCCACAAGTAGCTACGAAGGTGTAGATGCTTACTTCACGTCAGCTGATAGTGAAGGTACCTTAATCTTTTGGACACTTGTTTCTATAGCAATACTGATCTTTACGACATGGTCAGCTGCTAAACACGAGTCTGAAACAGATAAAAACACTAAGTAGTTTTTAATTGAATAAGGAGCGGATATTTTTTTATATTCGCTCCTTAACATAAAAAAATATTATATGGAATACACAGGTGTAAATCTTTTTGTACAGCAATTAGTGCAAACATTTATTGATAATAAAGTCCTAGCTGCTGTAACGTGGATCGTAATTATGGGCGTGATCTTAAGAATACTTGCAAAGAAAGATAATGATCTTTATACAAAAGATAGTTTTTTTAAAAAAAAAAAATTAAAAAATAAAATTGAAAATACTTGTTGTTAATGGATGGACAGAGGATGGTGACAAAGATCATGAAAAAGCTGGATGTGCTTTACAAAAAAATATATTTAATAATCTGATTAAAGAATTAATCCCAGATGTGGTTGTAGATAATTATAGTTCATATAGTCCAAATAAATTTATATTAGATAGTTACGAAGCTTTTATGTGGACGGGTGGAGGTGGAAATATTTATGAAAATAATCAACATAATAAATCACAACTTAATTTATGTTCTAAAATTTTAAGTTTAGGAAAACCTATTTGGGGTAGCTGCTGGGGAATGCAAGTTATAGTTACCGCTTTAGGAAAAAAAGTATTTAAAAGCAATAATCCAGAATTTGGAATATCAAAAGATATAAAAATAAAAAATAATGTTTTAGAGAATTCTATATATAAAAATAAAGACTTAATTTTTGATGCTCCAGCACATCATTACGATATTATTGTTGATATTCCTGATGATTTTGAAGTTATAGCTGAAAACGATAGATGCATTCAGTCCATATTCTCAGCTAATAGAAATATTTTTTGCACTCAGTATCATCCAGAATTGGGTTATGACTATATTGCTGATCTCATGATATTTTGGAAGAATAACTATCATGCAATCTTTAATGAAACCGAATTTAATACGCTAATTGATTTTTTAAAAACAAAAGAAATTACAGATAAAGGTGATCGTTTAGTAGAGCTGAAAAATTGGTTATTAGATTTAAATTAACTTTTATTTCTAAGTAAAGCTAAAGCTATTAATGTTATAATAGCTAACAGTCCAGATCCGACTGAAAAATAAAAAATTTGTAAGAGTGCGTCTAAAAAAGATTTCATACTAATTATTTTATTTGCAAATAGAGGGTTGGATAAGCCCTGATCTATCATTGTCAATAGAGATGTTATAATAAAAGTCGTAACAAAAGCTCTTTTATAAAATTTTCTCCAATTTGCTCTAAATAAATTTATATTCATGATTACTTATAACATAATTGACTATGCTATACATACTATTACTTTTTTAATAAAAATATATTTACTATATGTACATAATGGATATTATTTTATTTTAAATTTATAGGAGCAATTATGGGAGAATATATCGAAAATATGAAGGATGCCTTACCGGATCCTGCAAGAGTAAAAGCTGTAAAAAAAGACTTAGAGTCCAAAGGTGTTAAATACATCTACTCCCATTGGATTGATTTTTTAGGTAGTCCAAAAACTAAACCTATGCCCATAAGTGATTTTGAAGATCTGTGCTCTGGTAAAGGTCCTCAGTTTGCTGTCCACTCTGTTTCTTTTGTTCCTGAATTAACTGCTGCCGATAATGATCAAATTCCTGTACCAGACCTTGATTCCTTATTGATATGTCCTTGGGATAAAACCTGTGCATGGGTATTTTCTGACTTGTGGTGGAATGGTAAGCCTTATGATGTTTGTCCAAGACAAACACTTAAAAAACAAATTAAGAAAAATGCAGATGCTGATCTAAAATTTTATGTAGGTATAGAGCCTGAGTTTTTTGTAATGAAATGGGAAAATGGTAAGCCTGTAAAAGCCATTGATAGAGATCCTATTCCTTTAAGAAGACAAGCTTTTGGATATGACTCAGAGTATTCAATTGATGGAATGAATTTTTTGAAAGAGATTATTGATATTTTAAATGAAGATCTTAAGTGGGAGTTACATGATGTAGTTGCAGAGGGTGCCTATGGTCAGTACGAACTAGATTTTGGTTATACTGATATGCTTGGTATGGCTGATAGATTTATTTTCTTAAGAGTTCTTTTAAAAGAAATTGCAAAAAAACACGGTTTTTTTATCTCATATATGCCTAAAACTCAAATAAGTGATTGGAGGTCAGGAGCGCATATTAATCATAGTGTTGAATGTATAAGTGAAAAAAATAAAAATATATATAAAGACGGAGATAATTTTTCATCAAGAGCTATGAATGCTGTTGCTGGAATGTTAGAGCATGGTGCAGCAATCACAGCTTTAGCTTGTCCTACTGTTAACTCTTATAATGGATTTGTGCCTACAGTTGAAGGTTTAGATGGCGGTAGACACACTTGGGCTCCTACACACATGACTTATGGAAGTAATAATAGATCTGCTATGATTAGATTGCCTCAAAACAGATTTTGTATAGAAGATAGAGCTTCTGATTTAACACAAAATCCTTATCTAACTTTCACTTTAATGTCGGCTGCTGTAACTAAAGGTATCACTGAAAATATGCAACCACCTGAAGCTACTAATAAAAGTCTTTATGATATTACAGAAGAAGAAGGCAAGAAGATCAAAACTCTTCCAAGAAACTTATTAGAGGCTATTGATGCTTTTAAGGCAGATCCTTTGACTAAAGAAGTATTTAGTGAGTCTATGCTTAAAAACTTTATTGGCTACAAGTATGACGAGTGGAGCAGGTATCATACAACAACTACTGACTGGGAAATTAAAGAATACCTAAAGCTATTTTAATTGATCAGTAGTACAAATCTTAAAGTCCATAAGCTTGAGAACTTTATTCTCAAATCTGGGGTAACTATCAATCTTGAGCTCTCCTACTTAACAATAGGAGAGCTCAATAAAAAAAAAGATAATGTAATTATTTATCCAACTCGTTATGCCGGCACTCATCTAGAGCAAGGTTATTTAATTGGAGAACAGTTAGCTCTTAACCCGAAAGACTACTTCATAATAATTCCTAATATGTTTTGTAATGGAGTTTCATCTTCTCCTAGTAATACTATTGAGCCCTTAAACGGACCTAACTTTCCACTAATAACAATTCAAGACAATGTTATTGCTCAACATAATTTAGTTACTAATCTTTTTGGTATAGAAAAAATTAAGTTAGTTGTTGGTTGGTCAATGGGAGGTCAACAAGCTTACCAGTGGGCAACTCAGTATCCAGACATTGTAGAAAATATAGCAGCGATGTGCGCTCATGCAAAAACTAGTGACCATACTCATGTTTTCCTTGAAGGAATGTATGCTGCTTTAACATCAGATCTAAATTGGAATGAAGGCAATTACAAAGAACAACCAAATGCTGGAAAAACAACAATGGCCATGGCTTGGGCAGGTTGGGCTTTAGGTCAAAATTGGTTTAGAGAAAAACTCTATCTCAATGATGGATATAAAAGTCCTCAGGAAGTTCTCGATAAATTATGGAAAACAATTTACTACAAAAGAGATGCTAATGACTTATTGGCAATGATAAGAACTTGGCAAGAACACGATATTAGCAATAATGAAAAATATAATGGGAATATAGAAGAAGCTTTAAGTTCTATTAAAGCTAACGTTGTTCTCATGCCCGGTATTAATGATTTATATTTTCCACCTGAAGAAAATAAAGAAGAATTAAAGAGTTTAAAAAATGGAAAGTTAGAGATTATCCCATCTAATTATGGTCATTATGCTGGTGCAGCAAAAAGTAAAGAGGATCTTGATTTTGTTAATAATCAGATCAAAATATTATTAAAATGAAAATTTTATTAATTCTTATAACCCTATTTTTTACTTCTAATATATATGCCGACTCAAGATTAGAGGCAGAAGCAAAAGTGCTAGAAGAAAAGAATGTAAAGATGGA
>JAQBUY010000064.1 GCA_027623775.1 Pseudomonadota bacterium | reverse complement strand
CTTTTTTTTGATTTTGAGTAATTTCTTTTAAGTCAAAATCCTTTATAAGATCATGAAATAATTTGTACCAGTTAACCTCTGCTTTTAAGTGAATAAATATAGAACCTAGCCCAACAGCTGCCCTATCCATAAAAACAAATTCTCTTGGAGGCTTAACACCTCCATATTTTTTTAATTCTTGGTGAATCTCTCCTGCTATTTTGGCTCCATAGATACCACTATCTGACTCTTGAATTTTTCTAATTCCATTATGGAGTATTGGATCATAAAGAAATAAAGCCCATTTATTTAATGTATTCATTAATTGGTCATCGATATTATCAAAACCCCAAGCCACATAAGCTGCCTTTATTTTTTTTTGATCTTTCTTTTTAAGAGCAAAATATAAATCAATTACACCCTTTACAAACTTAGGTGGAAAAACTCTCACACAACCGTAATCGAATAAATTAATATTATTTTTTTCATCAACCGAATAGTTTCCCAAATGTGGATCTCCATGAATAATTCCATATTTATAGAAAGGAAAATACCAGGTAATAAAAAGCTTTTTTGCCAGTTCATTTCTTATTTTTTGAGGTGCTTTTTTATAATCTATTAATTTTTTACCTTTTAAATACTCCATGACCAATAGTCTATTAGTTGAGATTTTTTCATAAACTTCTGGAATTTTTACAAAAGAGTTTTGTGAGTGAATGTATTTAAAAATTTTTAAATGTTTATATTCAAGACGATAGTCCAATTCCTCTTTAAGTCTTTCAGAGATTTCTTTATATATTTCTTTAATTTGAATGGACTTATTATAACTAGAGTAAATTTTAAAAATGAACTTAAGCTGACTTAAGTCAGCCTCTACAGCTGAACTCATATCCGGATATTGTAATTTACAAGCAACATTTTGATTAGTTTTTAATATTGCTTTATGTACTTGACCTAATGATGCGGCATAACTTGCTTCTTGTTCGAACTTTTTAAAATGTTTTTCCCAGTTTTCTCCTAACTCAGATTTCATTCTTCTTTTCACAAATACCCAAGACATAGGAGGTGCATTAGATTGCAATTCAGATAATTTTTTAGCATATTCTGGTGGAAGTAAATCTGGAATTGTAGAACTTAATTGAGCAACCTTCATAAGAGGGCCTTTTAAATTTCCTAAAATCATAGTAATTTGAGCAGCAAATTGTTTATCATCTAAAGAAATATTTAAGTATTTTTTCCCTGCAAATCTTGAAGCAAGAGAACCGACAGAAACTGTTACTTGAGAATATCTTTTAACTCTAGAAAATAAATTATTATCTTCTTTCATTTATAGAGAATTCTCAAACTCATCAATTAGACCAGTTATGAGGCTTAAACCTTTATTCCAAGATTTTTTATCTTTTAAATCTATATTAAAGGGTGCAAGTACCTCACTATAATGCTTCGATCCACCGCTTTTTAAGAGATCTAAATATAATTTTTTAAAATCTGGATGATCTTCATCAAATAATTGAATTAGAATATTGACTAAACAATCACCAAAAGCATATGCATAAACATAAAAAGGTGTGTGAATAAAATGAGGAATATAAGTCCAGAAATATTTATAGTCACCGCTTAAATCAATATTCGGTCCAAGGCTTTTAGATTGGGTTTCCATCCATATTTCACAAATTCTCTCAGTAGGCAACTCTTTTTTTTTTCGCTCATTATGAAGAATTTTTTCAAATTCAAAAAAAGAAATTTGTCTTACAACAGTATTAATCATGTCTTCAATTTTAGATGCTAATAAATATTTTCTTTCAGATTTTTTTGATTGCTTCAATAAATTTCTAAACGTCATCATTTCTCCGAAAACACTTGCCGTTTCAGATAAAGTTAAAGGGGTACTGGAGAGTAGCATTCCTTGCTTGGCTGATAAATATTGATGGCATCCATGACCTAATTCATGAGCTAAAGTCATCACATCCCTGGTCTTACCGTGATAATTCATAAGTATGTAGGGGTGAATAGAAGGAATTGTGGATGCGGAAAATGCACCTGGAGACTTTCCCTCTTTTAACTCTGCGTCAATCCAATTTTTATCAAAAAAGAGTTGGGCAATTTCTTTAAGCTCTCCGTCAAAGTCACCGTAAGATTTTAAAACAATGTTTTGTGCTTCTTTCCAAGAAATTTTCTTATTACTTGAGTCTGGATAAGGAGCGTTTCTATCCCAAAAGTTCAATTTATCTTTATTAAAAATTTTTGCCTTTAGTTTATAATAACGATGAGAAATTTCAGAATAATGATTTTGAACACTATTTGATAAGGCTTCAACGACGTCCCCTTCAATGTTATTAGCGAGATTTCTTGCATCAACTGGATTTGCATAGTTTCTCCATTTGTCATTAATAATTTTATCTTTAGCTAAAGTATTAGTGATGAAGGTAAAAATTTTAGCATTAGCTTTAAAGACAGAGCCTATACTTTCAGATGCTTTTTTTCTAATTAAACCATCTTGGTCAGTTAATAAATTTAATGCTTCCGAACTATTAACTTCCTTATTATCAATTAAGAATTTTAAATCATTAATTTTCTCTTCAAAAAAACGAACCCAAGAAGAATTTGCAGTCATACTTTTATCTAATAAAATTCTCTCACTTTCCTCACTTAATTGATGCTCACTAAATCTTCTAATGTTAATTAACCAACTTTTATATTTAATGGTATTAGTAAGAATTTTTTCAAAATCTTTATCACTGAAGTTATTGATCGTATTGGTAAAAAAAATAAGATCTCCGCTAATTTCTGTCATTTCCTCTGAAATTTTTTGATAAAATTGAACAATTTTTGAATCGTTCATATTTGTTGCATAAATTAAAAAAGCGTAACATTCTAACTTAGCCGAAATCTCACATCCAACTTCAAACTCTAAAATAATATCATCAAAGTTTTGAAAAAATTCTAAAATTTTTCCATTATATTTTTTACTAAAAGAGGAAACGAATTGTTTAAATAAAATTATATCTTTTTCAACTTGCGGATCCTCATAAGAACTATAAAAATCTTTTAAATTCCAGTTTGGTAATATTTCAGTCATTATTTATTTTTATCACTAAATGTTTTTTTTTGTTCAAAGGTTGCTTCATTTTGATATTTATCTTTCCATTCAGGATAAGGCATTCCATATATTATTTTTCTTGATTCTTCATAATCTAGATCAATTGAAAGTTCTTTTGCATACTTGGTGTACCATTTTGATAAGCAATTACGACAAAAACCACTTAAATTCATTAAATCAATGTTTTGAACGTCTGTTCTTTCCCTTAAATGATCAATTAAATGATCAAGAACTTTTACCTTAATCATTAATTCATTTTCTTTTGATATTTTATTCATGATTAATTATTAATATATGATATCCATTTATAATTAAATGAAACAATTAAAAAATCGTAACAGAAAAGCAAAAATTGTAGCTACATTAGGTCCATCTTGTGAAACTGAAGTAATGATCGAGAAGTTATTTATCGCAGGTGTTGATGTTTTTAGATTAAACTTTAGTCATGGTTCTCATGAGGACCATAAAAAAAAAGTTCAAATTATAAGAAAAATAGAAAGAAAATATTCTAGATACATTTGTATTTTAGGCGATTTACAAGGTCCAAAGTTTAGAGTTGGAAAATTCAAAAATATAAAAGAAACTTTAAAAAAAGGGCAAGAATTTACATTTGATACAAATAAAGCTGACGGAGATTCTAAAAGAGTTTATTTATCTCACAAAGAAATTTATCAATCAATTTCTAAAGGACAAAGACTTCTAGTTAATGATGGTAAAATTAGTCTTGTCGTTAAATCTACAAGTAAGGATAAAATTAAATGTTCCGTAACTGCCGGTGGTGAAATTTCAAACAATAAAGGATTAAATATCCCTGACACAAAATTAAAATTAAAAATTATTACACCAAAAGATAAGTTAGATTTAGCTTTAGCGATTAAACTTGATGTTGACTGGATTGCTCTTTCTTTTATTCAAACCAACAAAGATCTTATGGATGCTAAAAAGTTTATTCCTTCACAATTTAAAGTAATGGTTAAAATAGAAAAGCCTAGCGCTATGGATGAACTTGAAAATATTACTGCTAACTCAGACGGTATCATGATTGCTAGAGGTGACCTTGGAGTTGAAACAAATCCAGAAGATGTTCCTATTCATCAAAGAACAATAGTTGCTGAATGTCGAAAACAAGGCAAGCCTTGTATAGTAGCTACTCAAATGTTAGAAAGCATGATCGATTCTCCTACTCCGACAAGAGCTGAGGCATCAGATGTTGCTACAGCTATATTTCAAGGTGTAGATGCTGTGATGCTCTCTGCTGAGTCTGCAGCAGGACAGTACCCTCAAGAGTCAGTTCAAATGATGGATAAGATTATCAAAAGAGTTGAAGGTGATGAAAAATATAAAAATAATTTATCTAATTATAATTTAAATCATACTAAAAATATTGCGGAAGCTATTGCTCGAGCGGCTTTTAGTGTTGCTGAAATAATTGAATCAAATTGCCTTGTGACTTTTTCAAAATCTGGAAGATCTATTGTTAGAGTTTCTAGAATGAGACCGGATGTAACATTATTAGGCTTAACTAGTGACATTAAAGTTGCCAGACAAAATGCTTTAACTTGGGGAACTTTAATGGATGTAGTTGATGATATTTCCACATCAACTGAAATGGTTGATAGAGCTTGTAGAATTGTCAAAAAATATAATATTGTTCCCGCTGGTTCTCAGATTATTATTACAGCTGGTGTTCCTTTTGGAAGAATCGGCTCAACTAATTTGATGAGGATAGCTACAATTATCAAAGATAGTAAATTAACTTAATTTACTGCAAGCCAATTTAATTCTATTGCAAGCATCTTCTAAAATTTTATCTGAAGTCGCGTAAGAAATTCTAAAGAAACCTTCCAAACCAAAAGCTGAACCCTGCACTCCAGCAACACCTACTTCTTCAAGAAGGTAATCCATAAAATCACCATCACTAGATAATAGTTTTCCTTGTGGTGTAGTCTTACCAAGCAATACTTTGCAAGATGGAAAAACATAAAAAGCACCTTCCGGTACTCTGCAAGATAATCCTGGTGTTTCATTTAAATTTTTGATTACTAAGTTTCTTCTTCTTAAAAATGATTCATTATTAGAGGCAATAAAAGACTGATCTCCATTTAAAGCTTCGACTGAAGCAGCCATAGAAATAGAAGATGTTGAAGAGATATTTTGAGATTGAACTTTATTCATTGCAGCTATAACGTTTTTTGGTCCAGCGGCATAACCCACTCTCCAACCTGTCATGCAATAAGATTTTGAAAGACCGTTCATAGTTAATGTTCTTTCTTTTAAGTTTGGGCAAACTTCAGCGATAGTAGAAAATTTATTACCTTCATAAATGATTTTTTCATAAATATCATCGGATAAGATATAAACATGATCATGTTTTTCTAAAACTTTTCCTAACTCAATAAGTTCATTTCTTGAATACATAGATCCGGTTGGATTACTTGGACTATTTAACATCAACCACTTTGTTTGAGGGGTTATATTTTTTTCTAAATCTTCAGGAGTTAATTTAAAACCAGTATCTTCATTACAAGAAATAGTTATAGGCTTTCCATCATTTAAAATAACCATATCTGGATAACTCACCCAATAAGGAGCTGGGATTAAAACCTCATCCCCTTTATTTAATGTAGCAGAAAAAGCATTATATATAATATGTTTACCTCCGCATCCAACGGTTATATTTTCATTTGTATATTCTAGATTATTGTCTTCTTTAAATTTTTTTATAATTGCCGCTTGTAAATCTGGAGTTCCTTTTCCAGGAACATATTTAGTAAGGCCTTTTTTTATGGCTTCATAAGCTGCATTTTTAATATTATCTGGTGTATCGAAGTCAGGTTCACCAGCTGCTAAGATAATAATGTCTCTACCAGCTCTTTTAAGTTCCTGTGCCTTAATATTGACTGCTATAGTCAAAGAAGGTTTAATGTTATTAACTCTATCAGAAATCATTTTGTTAAACTTAAATATCTATAAACTTTTATTATTAAATCTACAAGTATGTCATTCAAATTAAACAGCCTTAATACCCCTAAAGGAGATCAAC
>JAQBUY010000063.1 GCA_027623775.1 Pseudomonadota bacterium | reverse complement strand
GAATATGAATATTAAAAATATTCTTATATTTTTTTTTCAATGCTATTGATGCCTTAACACTTTTTTTTCCACAGCTGATGAGGACTGTCGGTTTGTTTATTTGGTAATCGTTTAAATTTTTTATAATTATAGTATTAGAAGGAATTAACTGAACAGGAAGTATTCTAAATAGATAGTGAATTTTTAAGTCTATATTTCTATATTTGTATCCTATTAAATTAGCTAAGCCTTCAATCTGACTTTTCATGCCAGCGGCTCCTTCACTAATAGTCAGAATTTGAAATTCTTTCAATTAATACTATTTAAATCTTACTGATTTAATTTCGTAAGATTTGATTCCCTTAGGTGTTGAAACTTCAATGTAGTCTCCTTTTTTTTTACCTATTAGGGCTCTAGCAAGGGGACTTGTTACCGATATTTTTTTACTGTCAATATCTGCTTCAACTTCTCCAACTAGTTGATATTTTGATTCTTTTTTATCTTCAAGATTAATAATAGTTACAGATGCTCCAAATTTAATAATACTTCCTGAAAGAAGTGTTAAATCAATAACCTCAGCTTTTGATATTATATCTTCTATTTCAGCTATACGCCCTTCAATAAAACTTTGTTTTTCTCTTGCAGCATGGTATTCGGCATTTTCAGAAAGGTCTCCATTTGATCTTGCGTCAGCTATTGCTTTTACTATAATTGGTCTTTCAACTGTTTTCAGCATTTTTAATTCTTCTATGAGCTTCTTTTGCCCATTTTCTGTCATTGGTATTTTATCCATTTTTAAATTTACTCCTTAAATTGAGTAGATGAAGAAACTATTAAATTTATGACTAAAATTCAAATGAATTTTTTATGCTATAAATATAATGTTTTTGTATTGGTTTAACTTTAAGTTCTGTATTTTCGAGCTTTATGATGGATTTACATAAAATTTTAGCACTCCTTAGGTTTGTATAATAAGGAACATTTAAATCAACAGCAGTTCTCCTAATGGTAAAACTATCTCTTATTGCCTGTTTATTTTCAGTTGTATTTATCACAAGATCAATTTTACCTTGTCTTAGATATTCAACTATATGCGGTGAACCTTCTACTACTTTATTTATAACATTAGACGGAATATTCTTCTCTTTTAAATATAAATAAGTACCTCTCGTTGTAAAGATATTAAAGTTAAAAGAAACTAATTCTTCAATTATTTTTGACATAGATTCTTTATCTTCATCTTTGACAGAAATGAAAATATTTTTAATATTGTTTATCTTTTGTCCTGCAGCTAACTGACTTTTAAAAAAAGCTATATCAAAGTCCTCATCTATTCCCATTACTTCTCCAGTACTTTTCATTTCAGGACCCAATATTACGTCAGTATTAGGAAATTTATTAAAAGGGAATACTGCCTCTTTAATAGCAAAATAAGGCAACTTATTAGTGTCAATTTCCATAATATCTTTACTCAATAATTTTCCTGCAATAAGACTGGCTGCTATTCTTATAAAAGGAATTCCTAACGCTTTAGCTAAAAAGGGAATTGTTCTAGATGCTCTTGGATTTGCTTCTAAAATATATATATCTTTATTTTTAACAGCGTACTGCACATTCATCAAACCAATAGTTTCAAGAGAATTTGCTAAATTAATTGTAAATTCTTTAATTTGATCAATAATATTATTATCTAAAGAAAAAGTTGGAATTGAGCATGCACTATCACCAGAATGGATTCCTGCTTCTTCAATATGTTCCATGATTCCAGCGATCATAACAGATCCTTCATTATCTCTTAAAATATCTACATCAACTTCCGTTGCATCTTTTAGAAATTCATCAATTAAAATGACATTATTTTCAAGGGCCCAATAGTTATGATCTATATATTCTTTTACATCATTTAAATTATTCATTTTTTCCATCATTCTACCGCCTATTACATACGAAGGTCTGAGTAAAATTGGAAAATTTAGTTTTCCTGATTTAACTAATAATTCTTTAGTTCCAAGAGAAATATCACTTTTTGGTTGTTTAAGTCCTATTTTCGAAATTAATTTTTGAAATCTTTCTCTATCTTCTGAAATATCTATAGCATCGAAAGAAGTACCTAATATTTTATAATTATATTCCTTTAATTTATTTGCAATTCTTAATGGAGTTTGACCACCAAATTGAACAACGACTCCTTCAACTTTACCAACTTCATTTTCTTTATCAATAATATTTTTAACAAATTCAAAATCTAAAGGCTCAAAATACAATTTATCGGATGTATCATAGTCTGTAGAAACAGTTTCAGGATTACAGTTGATCATAATCGTTTGATAACCTAGTTTTTTAAAAGCTTTTACAGCCTGCACACAGCAGTAATCAAATTCAATCCCTTGACCTATTCTATTTGGTCCAGAACCAAGTATGATAATTTTCTTCTTATTTTCAGGTCTTGCCTCACAACTATAAGAGCTAATTTCTTTTTCAAAAGTAGAGTAAAGGTAGGCTGTTGATGAATTAAACTCATTACCGCATGTGTCAACTCTTTTAAAAATGGATTTAATTTTAAGGTCTTCCATTTTTTTTAATACAACTTTAAGAGATAATTTAGAGAGATTTGCTATATGCTGATTTGAAAAACCTAGACTCTTAATGGAAATTAAAAATTCTTCATCCAGAATTCCATTTTTCCTTATTATATCTTTCTCTGCATTAATAATTTGATTTATCTCTCTTAAGAAAAAAATGTCAATAAAAGTCAATTTATTTATTTCCGATAAAGAAAAATTTCTTCTGATTGATTCCGCAACCAATAATAATCTATCAGGCCGCTGCTTAGCTAGCTCTTCTGTTAATTTTTCATCCATGATATTTAAAAGAGAGTGATTTTTTTCAAATCCATAAGTCTCAGATTCCATAGAATATAATGCTTTTAAAATAGATTCCTTAAAAGTTCTTCCAATCGACATAATTTCCCCAACAGATTTCATTGCAGTATTTAACTCTAAGGGAGTGCCGTTAAATTTTTCAAAATTAAATTTAGGTATTTTAGTAACTATGTAATCAATTACTGGTTCAAAACTTGCCGGAGTAACTTTTGTAATATCATTTTCTAGTTCGTCTAGAGTGTAGCCAACAGCTAATAAAGCAGCAATTTTTGCTATGGGAAAACCTGTTGCTTTAGATGCTAATGCTGAAGATCTACTTACTCTGGGATTCATTTCAATTACTAAAATTCTTCCATTTAATGGATTAAGAGCAAATTGAACATTTGAACCTCCAGTTTCAACACCAATTTTTTTTAAAATAGCGATGCTTTGATTTCTTAATTCTTGGTATTCTTTATCAGTTAATGTTAGAGCTGGAGCAACAGTAATACTATCTCCGGTATGAATCCCCATTGGATCAATATTTTCAATTGAGCAAACTATAATTGAATTGTCTTTCCGGTCTCTTACAACTTCAAATTCAAACTCTTTCCATCCTATTAAGGATTCTTCAATTAAAGTTTTTTTGACTGGGCTTAAATCAATTGCATTTTGAACTTTAGTGCAAAATTCTTTTTGGTTATTAACTATGCCTCCTCCGGTACCTCCTAAGGTATAAAAAGGTCTCATTATTATTGGATATTCAACCTCATGGCTAATTTTTTCTAAATCAGATTTATCATCTACAATAATACTGAAAGGAGTTTCTAAATTAATTTCTTTCATAGCTTTTGCAAAAAGTTCTCTATCTTCAGCTAAATCTATAGATCTAGGACTTGCTCCTAGTATTTTTATAGTACTCGTTTCAAAGTACCTCTCATTATTTAATTCTCTTATTATATTTAATGCCGTTTGACCTCCCATTGTGGGTAGAATGGCATCGGGTTTTTCTAATTCTATTATTTTTTTAACTATTGTTAAATTTATTGGCTCTATAAATGTTTTATCTGCAAATTCAGGGTCAGTCATAATAGTTGCAGGATTTGAATTTATTAGAATAACCTCATACCCTTCTTTTCTAAGTGCTTTACAGGCCTGACTACCCGAATAGTCAAATTCGCAAGCTTGTCCTATAATAATAGGGCCGGAACCAATAACTAGTATTTTTGATATATCTTTTCTAGATGGCATTTTTTTCCATTAGTGTGATAAAATCATCAAATAAATACCTGCTATCATGAGGACCAGGACTTGATTCAGGGTGATATTGAACTGAGAATAGGGGTTGATTTGTTGACCTCATACCATCAATTGAATTATCAAATAAAGATAAATGAGTTATTTCCATATTTTTAGGAATGCTGTTTTTGATTACAACAAATCCATGATTTTGTGATGTAATTTCAACTCTATTATTTAATAAGTTTTTAACAGGATGATTAGCTCCACGATGTCCTTTTTTCATTCTTTTTGTTTCTGCTCCTAATGCCAAACAAAGAATTTGATGCCCAAGGCAAATCCCAAAAGTTGGTATCTTCTCATTAATAAGTGAAGTTAATTCCTTTTCAATATTTGAAAAAACTTTTTTAGGGTCCCCAGGGCCGTTACTTAAAAAAATCCCATCATAATTTTTACTTACTACCTCTTCAGAAGAAAAGTTCATATCATATTCATCTATAGAACAACCTCTTTTGATTAGGCTTTTTTTAATATTATCTTTTGCTCCAAAATCAAGGAAAGCAATTTTTAATTTACCTTCAGGATTGTGATTTTTTTTATTTAGTTGAGTGGTGTAATCGGCAATCACATCATTTTCTTCTAATTTTTTATAATCATTTATTTCTTTAATAATTTCTTTTAAAGATTTTTTTTCAAAATTCTCTTTAATGCAAATCATCACATTTTTTGGACCCTTATCTCTTATTAGGGAGGTTAGCGCCCTTGTATCAATATCCCAAAAAATAGAAGACTTTTGATCAATCATCCAATTTATAAAGTTTTCTTTAGATCTCCAATTAGATGAATCTGAAACTAATTCTTTCACTATTAGGCCAGAAGCATGAATTTTCCATGATTCATAATCTTCATCGTTTATCCCTACAATACCTATCATAGGGAAAGTAAAAGTAATAAATTGTGATTTATAAGAGGGGTCAGTTAAAATCTCTTGATAGCCAGTCATACTGGTATTAAAGCAAATCTCAGATATTATTGATTTATGATGTGATAGAAGTTTACCTTTAAAAATATGATTTTCGTCATAAATCAAAAATGCCTCTTGATAATTTTGAATTAGAGAATTATCAATTAGAGCCATATTAAAACATATGTATTAGTATATTATTAAAGGAGATTTTCAAATGAGTTTAGCTGAAAAAATTAATATTGATTTAAGAAATGCTCTAAAAGCTGGAGATAAAAAACTTTTAGCTGTATCTAGAAACGTTTTATCTGAGCTTAAAAACCTTTTAATAAGAGAGAATCTGTCTAGAGAAATTTCAAATGTATCCGACGATTCTTTTCAAAAAGTTATTAAAACTATAGTTAAGCAAAAAAATGAAACTAAGGAGTATTTAGTCCATGTCAATGATCAAGAAAAAATTGACATTATTAACTATGACTTATTATACCTTGAGTCGTTTATGCTAAAATATCTAAGTGATAAAGAAACCGAAGATTTAATTAAAAAATATATTTCTGAAAATAATTTCGAAAAGAAAGACTTCGGTAAATTAATGAGTCTGTTAAAATCCAATCAAGGAAATGAAATTGATTTGTCAAAAGCGGCTAAGTTTGTCAATAGTTTACTAAATTAGATAATGTCAAATGACACAGTAAGAGAAATTATAGATAGGATATCCATAGTAGAGATTATAGGTAAGTATATACCTCTTACAAAAAAAGGTTCAAATTTTTTTGGTTTAAGTCCATTTAAAAATGAAAATACACCGTCATTTTCCGTTAGTGAAGAAAAAAAAATGTACAAATGTTTTAGCACTGGAGAGGGTGGTAACGTATTTGATTTTTTAATTAAAGTTAAAGGATACACTTTTAAAGAAGCTTTAAATGAACTAGCTGATAAATCTGGAGTTCAACTTCAATCCTATAAAGGAAATCAAGATTATCAAAATATTTATGATATCAATGAATTTGCAAAAAATTATTTTCATAAAGAGTTATTTAGTAATAAAAACCATTTAAATTATTATAAAAATATAAGAAAATTTAATGATGAGAGTATTG
>JAQBUY010000002.1 GCA_027623775.1 Pseudomonadota bacterium | reverse complement strand
ATTTTTTATTATTATATAGTTTTATTTATTTTATGGATATTAAAAATTTAGAAATTTTATTAGTGCTTGATGATGAGAAGCATTTTAAAAGAGCTTCAGAAAAACTTAATATTTCTCAGCCAGCTCTTTCTATGAAGTTAAAATCTTTGGAAAATGAATTGGGTATAACTCTAGTTAAAAGAGGTAAGAATTTTATTGGATTAACTTCTGAGGGCTTAATGCTTAAAAAACGTTTTAACAATATAATAAAAGAATATTCTGAGATAAAGCAATTAAGCTCAGAGCTTAAAAATAGTCTTTCTGGAACTTTACGCATAGGTGTTATTCCTACAGCACAACTTGAAATTTCATATTTAATTAATTCCTTTGTTTTAAAATATAAAAACGTAAAAATTAAAATATATTCTATGCCTTCTAATAAAATAGATGAACAATTGCATGATTATAAACTTGACATAGGTATTACTTATTTGGAAAATGAGCCGATAATGGGAGTTGAAAAAATTCCTTTTTACGATGAAAAGTATTTTTTAATTACACCTGAAAAAAATTTTTCCTCAATAGAATTTGTTAAATGGTCTGATTGTAAAGATTTGGATTTTTGTTTATTGTCTGAAGATAATCAATTTAGAAGAATTCTTAATTCTGTCTTTAAAGAAAAAGGTGTACACCCAAAAGTTTTGTTGGAATCCAATTCACTAACTCAAATTTTTGCACAAATCAATATGTCTAACCTTTCAACAATTATGCCATTTTTTTTTACCCAGGCTTTTAATTATAAAAAAAATACAAATTTTTACGAATTGGTAGATCCTAAAATCTTTCATAAAATAGGTCTTGTTTTTATTAAAGACAATAGCCCATCACCTTTAAAGGATAATTTTATAAAATTTTCTAAATCTTTTGATAAGTAAAAATTATCAATTAATCACCTTTTATTCATTGATTGATTATTAAAAAAATATAATTATTACCTAAATATCTATGGAAAATAAGAAAAAAATTCATCCCGGTTCTGGTAGAAGGAACGCCTTAAATTTTAATAAAGGAAGACATGCTGATGATACCTCTATTCTTGAATTAGAAGAATTGATTCCTAATGATTTTATTAGACAAAGAGACATGTTGATTGAATGTTTCCACTTGATACAGGATAAATACAAATGCTTGTCTTATAAGCATTTAACAGCCTTATCTGAATTGACCAATCTTCCTTTAACTGAAATTTATGAAACTGCATCTTTTTATGCTCATTTTGATATTATAGAAGAGGGCGAAGATACTCCACCTTCAGTTACAATCAGAGTTTGTGATAGTATTACTTGCGAGATGAATGGTTGTCAGTCCCTAGAAAAAAAAATTAAAGAAGAGTTCAGTCCCTCTGTAAGAGTTGTTCGTGCACCATGTATGGGTCGTTGCCATCAAGCTCCTGTTGTTGAGGTTGGTAAAAGACACGTTACTAACGCAACCACAGATAAAATTAAATTAATTCTAGATTCAAATGAATTAAAACCGATTATACCAAATTTTATTAATTTTGATAATTATAAAAAAAATGGTGGATATAAATTATTAGAGCAATGTTTATCTAATTCAAAAGATCCAATGAAATTAATTGAAGAGATGGAAAAATCTGGTATCAGGGGATTGGGTGGAGCGGGATTTCCTACTGGAAGAAAATGGAGATTTGTAAGAGCAGAAAATTCACCGAGACTGATGGCTATAAATGGAGATGAAGGTGAACCAGGTACTTTTAAGGATCATCAT
The DNA here is from genome assembly GCA_027623775.1 of Pseudomonadota bacterium. Classification (GTDB taxonomy): domain Bacteria; phylum Pseudomonadota; class Alphaproteobacteria; order HIMB59; family HIMB59; genus HIMB59. Next base: position 34,080 of record JAQBUY010000002.1, on the reverse strand, counting down.
TATTTAACGAAAGATCCTCATCGATTTTTAGAAGGTATGTTAATCGCTGCGTGGGTAGTTGAGGCTACAGACGTTTATATATATATGCGCGATGAATATCCTGATGTCATTAAATTTTTAAAAGAAGAAATAAAAAAAGTTGAAGCGGTAAATTTAAATATTAAAACAAGAATTCATTTTAGAAGAGGTGCTGGAGCTTATATTTGTGGAGAAGAGTCTTCAATGTTAGAGAGTCTTGAGGGTAAAAGAGGATACCCTCGACATAAACCTCCTTTTCCTTCTCAAGTAGGCCTATTTGGAAGACCTACTTTAATTCATAATGTAGAGACTGTTTTCTGGGTAAGAGAAATTTTAGAAAAAGGTGCTACTTGGTTTAATAGCCATGGTTTAAATGGAAGAAAAGGTCTAAGAACGTATTCTGTTTCGGGTAGAGTGAAAAAACCTGGAGTTAAATTAGCTCCTGCAGGAATTACCATTAAAGAATTAATTAGAGATTATTGTGATGGAATGCAAGATGAGCATGAATTTAAAGCCTACTTACCTGGAGGAGCTTCAGGAGGTATTCTTCCAGCAAGTCTTGATTCAATTCCACTTGATTTTGATACCCTTCAAGAATATGGATGTTTTATTGGTTCAGCTGCTGTTGTTATTTTATCCGATAAGGACAATATGAAAGATATTGCTAAAAATTTAATGTCCTTTTTTCATGATGAAAGCTGTGGTCAATGTACTCCATGTAGAAATGGAACAGAAAAAGCACTTAAATTAATGAATAGAGAATCTTGGGATATAGAGTTACTTCAAGAACTATCAGGTACAATGATGGACGCTTCCATCTGCGGACTAGGGCAGGCTGCTCCAAATCCATTACTTTCTGTGATTAAGCATTTTCCTTCAGAAGTAACCAATTAATTAATGTCTGATTTAACTTTATTTAAAATCGATGGAAAAGAATATAAGGCTGAAAAAGATGAAACTATTTGGCAAGTGGCTACAAAAAATGGAATAGATATACCTCATCTTTGTTATTCTGATGAACCTGGATATAGGGCTGATGGAAATTGTAGAACTTGTATGGTTGAGATTAAAGGTGAAAGAACTCTTGCCGCTTCATGTATTCGAAAGCCTACGGAAGGTATGGAAATTACTGTAAATTCAGAAAGAGCGAAAAAATCAAGATCAATGGTTTTTGAACTTTTAGTTGCTGATCAACCTAAGAAAGAAATTTCTCCTGATCCAGATTCTAAATTTTGGAAATGGTCAGATAAAATTGGAGTAACAGAAAGTCGATTTCCACCAAAAGAAAAAATATCTATAGACCAAAGTCATACTGCTATGAGTGTTAATCTTGATGCATGTATTAATTGTGGTCTATGTGTTAGGGCTTGTAGAGAAGTCCAAGTCAATGATGTAATTGGAATGGCGTTTAGAGGATCCTCAGCAAAGGTCATTTTTGATCTAGATGATCCTATGGGCGAAAGCACATGCGTAGCTTGTGGTGAATGTGTTCAAGCTTGTCCAACCGGAGCCTTAATCGAAACAACATTAGTTGATAAAGAAGGCAAAAGAAATGATCTAGTAGCAGATAAAAAAGTTGAAAGTGTTTGTCCTTATTGTGGAGTTGGGTGTCAAACTGAAGTAAGTGTAAAAGATGATAAAATTCTTCATATTGATGGAAAAAATGGCCCGGCTAATGAAAATAGATTATGCGTTAAGGGAAGATTTGGTTTTGACTATATTAATCATGAAGGAAGATTAACTAAACCTTTAATAAGAAAAAAAACAGCACCAAAAAAATGGGATTCAGATATAGACGATAAAAATATTTATGACTACTTTGAGGAAACGACTTGGGAGAACGCATTAGATATTGCTGCAAACGGATTTACAAAAACATTTAATGAGGAGGGGCCAAAAGGTCTTGCTGGATTTGGTTCTGCTAAATGTTCAAATGAAGAAGCTTATTTATTTCAAAAATTAGTTAGAGTTGGATTTGGATCTAATAATGTAGATCACTGTACTAGACTTTGTCATGCATCCTCTGTAGCAGCACTTTTTGAAGGTATAAAATCTGGTGCTGTATCTGCACCTTTTATGGCGGCAACTGATGCTGATTGTATTATTGTGATTGGTGCAAGGCCAACTGAAAATCATCCTGTTGCAGCAACTTATTTAAAAAGAGCAGCTAAAAGAGGAGCTTCATTAATTGTGATGGATCCTAGAAAGCAAGGATTAACAAAACATGCTAAGTATAACCTTCAATTTAAAGCAGGAACTGATGTAGCAATGTTAAATGCTATGCTTCATACAATTATTGATGAAAAATTATATGATGAACAATATGTTCAAGGTCAGACAGAAGGATTTGAAGAGTTAAAAAAGAGTATAAAAGATTTTTCACCTGAAAAAATGGAAGCTGTTTGTGGTATTAAAGCTGAAATTATTAAAGAGGTAGCAAGGCTTTATTCAACTTCTGAAAAATCAATAATTTTTTGGGGAATGGGTGTTTCTCAACATGTTCATGGGACTGATAATGCTAGATGTTTGATAGCTTTAGCTTTATGTACAGGTCAAATTGGAAGAGAAGGTACAGGTCTTCATCCATTGCGAGGTCAAAATAATGTTCAGGGTGCTTCTGATGCAGGTCTTATTCCTTGGATGTACCCAGATTATCAAGTTGTAGATGGTAAAGATAATCAAAATACTTATGAAAAATTCTGGGGCAAAGAAATGGACCCTAAGAGAGGGTTAACTGTTGTTGAAATTATTCATGCTATTCATGATGATCAAATTAAAGCTATGTATATAATGGGTGAAAATCCAGCAATGTCTGATCCTGATCAGAATAATGCAAGAAAAGCTTTAGCGAAACTTGAACATTTAGTTGTCCAGGATATATTCTTAACAGAAACAGCTTGGCATGCAGATGTAATTTTACCATCTTCTGCTCATGCGGAAAAAACTGGAACTTATACAAATACTAATCGAACCGTTCAGATGGGTAGACAAGTGGTTTCACCTCCAGGAGAAGCTAGACAAGATTGGTGGATTACTCAAGCTATAGCCACAAGAATGGGGCTTGATTGGAGTTACTTACATCCGAGCGATGTATTTAATGAAATGTGTCAGATAATGGACTCTCTTAAAAATATTACTTGGGAGAGATTAGATAAAGAAAATGCAATTACATATCCCTGTGAATCACCTCAAGATAAAGGGAGCGATATTATATTTAGAGATTCATTTCCAACTGCAAACGGAAGAGGTAAGATTGTTCCAGCTAGACTTATACCTCCCGCTGAATTACCAGATGATGAATTTCCTTTAATATTAACTACTGGAAGGTTATTGGAACATTGGCACACAGGTTCTATGACTAGAAGAACTACCGTGTTAGATCATATCGAGCCTGAGGCAATAGTGAGTATGAATCGTTGGGATATGAAGAGAATGGATATTAACCCTGGAGATCAAGTTCAGGTAAAAACTAAAAGAGGTTCTATAGTTATTAAAGTTAGAAGCGATAAAGAAATACCTGAAGGAATGGTGTTTATTCCATTTTGTTTTGCTGAAGCAGCAGCTAATGTTTTAACAAACCCTCAACTTGACCCTTATGGAAAAATCCCTGAATTTAAATTTAGCGCTGCTAGCGTATTAAAAACAGAATCTACAATTCATCAAACTATTTAATTTATTGCTTATAGTTAATTAACTCTAAAAATTTAACTAAGTACTCTTTTCCAAATATATTTAAATGATTTAAATCAGGATTTTTTAATAAAATGATGAAGATAGATAAAATAAAAAGTAATAAACAAATAGTTATTAAATAAATAATTTTGATTAAAGGAGACTCTGCTTTTTTATTATTATTTTCTTTATTGATTACTAGTACTGCATTAGCAGTTAAGGGGGTTAGTTGATTATCAATTTCAAAAAATATATTATTCTCAAGTTTTTGATTAGAGGATTTTTTTTTTTCATTATTTGAATAGCTGTTTAAGTTTGATATTTTTTCTTCTATGGAATTCAACTTAATATTTATTTCTTTTTTAAAATCAGATTCAATGTTGTTAATTTTATCTTCTAATTCTTTAATTTTAATAGATGAATTATGTATTTTACTCGGAGTTGTTTCTTTAATAGGCGAACGATTTTCATTTACCTGAATTTTAAAATTTTCGTTTATTAATTGTTCTTTAATTTCTGCAAGAGACTCTTTAATTTTTTTTGATTGATCTGTATTTTTATTATCCAATATTTCACTGCCCTCTAATTCTTTATTAGTTCTTCCAAATTGATCAATATTTTCATTCATTTATTAAACTTTATATAATTGAAATTAACTTATCAATTAAAGTCATAAACAATTTTAGATAATTTAAAAAGTAATATGGTGCCGCGTGCCGGGATCGAACTGGCCACCTGATGATTACAAATCAACTGCTCTACCAAATGAGCTAACGCGGCATATTAAATGCCTTAATTCAAATATTTATAATGATGCGCAAAATAATAGTCAATAAATATTAATCTTGATCTATATATATATGATATAATGCTATTGCTGCTGAGTTTGCTGCATTTAAACTATCTATTTGAGGAATATCTTTTTGTTTTAAAGATATAATAAAGTCTGAATGTTCTAAGATATTTTTTCTGATGCCCTTACCTTCACTTCCTAAAATTATTACAGATTTTTTGTCAAATTTAAAATCCTTATTAATAATATCTTTCCCATTCATATCTAGAGAGTATATCCAATAATGATTTTTCTTTAATACTTCAATTGTTCTTGCAATATTTTTCGCAACATGAAATTTAACTACTTCTACCGCACCAGTTGAAATAGTTGCAGTGCTTGATGTGATTGAAGCTGATGAATGTTCTGGTAATATGACTCCATCTACGTTAGTTAAAGCTGCAGTTCTAAAAATATTTCCTATATTTATTTGATCTGTTAGCTGGTCTAATACTAATATTGTTGATTTTTCGTTAGATTTTTTAATGAGGTTATCCAAACCTGAAGGCTGAAAATTTTCTCTGTCTATGATAATATGATCATGGTAATTAAAGTTTTTATTTATTGAGGAAAAGTCATTTTTACTAATAAAATGAAGCTTTTTCTTTAAATCTTTACCTTGAATTAACTTGTCATATTCATCTTTTTTTTCATTAAATACGTAAATATTGTTGATTTTATTAGGATTATGAGTAATACAACTCATACATGGGTTATGACCTATTATATACATTTATGTAACTATAAATAACCTTATGACTATTGACTTTCAAAGACAATTATTTATTAATCTACCTTGATTTAAGAAGTATTTTAAGGAGGGATGGCCGAGTGGTTAAAGGCGACGGACTGTAAATCCGTTCGTGTAAGCGTACGTAGGTTCGAATCCTACTCCCTCCACCACTTTTATTGATTTTTTTTGAGTTTAATATTGAATTTTAAAGAAAAATTAGTATTTTAAGCGAACTCACAGGAATTTTTTTTTGTGGATGTAATTAGGTAGTGGTACCCGCTTAAAATCCGCGGGTGTAGCTTAGTGGTAAAGCTCCAGATTTCCAATCTGGCTATGAGGGTTCGATTCCCTTCACCCGCTCCAAAGTACATAATAAATAAGAAAAGAAATTAAAACTATTAATTAAAATAAACAAAAAGAGGTAATAATTTAAAATGGCTAAAGAAAAATTTGATAGATCGAAACCCCATTGTAACATAGGTACAATTGGACACGTTGATCATGGTAAAACAACTTTAACGGCTGCGATCACAAAAATTCTCGCAGAAACAGGCGGCGCTGTTTATACAGCATATGCAGATATTGATAAAGCTCCTGAAGAAAAAGCCAGAGGGATTACAATCTCTACCACTCATGTAGAATACTCAACCGCTAATAGACATTATGCACATGTTGATTGTCCTGGTCACGCAGATTATGTAAAAAATATGATTACTGGTGCTGCTCAAATGGATGGTGGTATTCTTGTTGTTAATGCTGCTGATGGACCAATGCCTCAGACAAGAGAACATATTCTTTTAGCAAGACAAGTTGGTGTTCCAGCTCTTGTTGTTTATCTTAATAAAGTAGATCAAGTTGATGATCCTGAATTAATAGATCTAGTTGAAGAAGAAATCAGAGACCTTTTAAAAAAATATGATTTTCCAGGCGACACAACTCCTATTATTCGTGGTTCAGCTTTAGCGGCTTGCGAAGATAGAGATGAAGAAATTGGTAAAAATTCTATTCTTAAATTAATGGAAGCTGTTGATACATTTATTCCACAACCAACAAGAGAATTAGATAAGCCATTTCTAATGCCTGTTGAAGATGTTTTTTCAATTTCAGGACGTGGTACGGTTGTTACAGGAAGAATTGAACAAGGTGTTATTAAGCCAGGTGAAGAAATTGAAATTATTGGTATTACAGAAACTCAAAAAACTGTAGCTACTGGTGTTGAGATGTTTAGAAAACTTTTAGATTCAGGTCAAGCTGGAGATAACGTTGGAGTTCTTTTAAGAGGTACAAAAAAAGAACAAGTTGAACGTGGACAAGTTTTAGCTAAACCTGGAACTATTAAGCCGCATAAAAAATTTAAATGTGAAGTTTATTCTTTAAGTAAAGAAGAAGGTGGAAGACACACCCCATTCTTTGCTAACTATAGACCTCAGTTTTATTTTAGAACAACTGACGTAACAGGATCTATCACTTTACCAGAAGGTACCGAGATGGTTATGCCTGGAGACAATGTTACTCTTACAGTAGAACTGCTTTCACCAATTGCTATGGATAACAATCTTAGATTTGCTATTCGTGAAGGTGGAAGAACTGTTGGTTCAGGGGTTGTATCAGAGATTATAGAATAGTCATCTGCGGCAATAGTTAATGAAGGAGTGTAGCTCAACTGGTAGAGCGCCGGTCTCCAAAACCGGAGGTTGCGGGTTCGATGCCTGCCACTCCTGCCACTAAGGATAAAAAATGAAATTTAACCCAGCAAAATATCTTAGAGAAGTTCGTCAAGAAGTTTCGAAAGTCACATGGCCTTCTAAAAAAGAAACTTTTACTTCTGCTGGTATTGTAATTATCGTTGTTACTATTGCCGCTATTATTTTAATGATTATTGACCAAAGTTTTTCTTTTTTAATTAGATCGGTATTAGGCTAATGGAAGTTTCTCTAGATATTAAACACAAGTGGTATGTTGTTAATTGTCACTCAGGTTACGAAAAAAAAGTTGCAGACGCTATTATTGATGAAGCAAAAAAAGAAGATCTTGAAAATTCTATAACTGAAGTTTCTGTTCCAACTCAAGCAGTAGTTGAAGTAAGAAGAGGAGTAAGAATAAATTCAGAAAAAAAATTTTTTCCAGGTTACGTTTTAGTTAAAATGCAAATGAATGACGATACTTGGCATTTAGTTAAAGACATACCTAAAGTAAGTAATTTTTTAGGAGTTAAAAATAAACCACTAGCTATTTCAGAAAAAGAAGTATCTAAGTTACTTCAAGATATTACTGAAGGTGCAGAAATCCCGAAACCAAAATTTGAATACGAAGTTGGTGAGCAAATCAAAGTGTCTGACGGACCCTTCGCTTCATTTAGTGGTATTATAGAAGAGGTTGACAGTTCAAGACAAAAGCTTAAGGTGTCTGTCTCCATTTTCGGTCGTCCAACTCCTTTAGAATTGGACTATTCGCAAGTTGTGAAGGGTTAAATTATGGCAAAAGAAATATTAGGATATATAAAATTACAAATTCCAGCTGGTAGCGCTAATCCGGCACCACCAGTAGGACCAGCTCTTGGTCAAAAAGGCTTAAACATTCAAGATTTTTGTAAGCAGTTTAATGATTCTACTAGTAAATTAGAAAAAGGAGCACCGATACCTACAGTTATAACAGCCTATAAAGATAGAACTTTTGTATTTATAACTAAAAAACCACCTGTAACTTTTTATTTAAAGAAAGCCGCAAATATTAAAAAGGGAAATGGCACTCCAGGTAAAAGTCTTTTAGGTAAGGTTACGATGAGTCAGGTTAGAGAAATAGCTAAAGAAAAGTTAGAAGATCTTAATGCTTACGATATTGAAGAAGCTTCAAAAATTATAATGGGTTCAGCTAGATCTATGGGAATGGAAGTAGTTTAAAATGAAATTTTCAAAAAATAGAAAAAAACAAATTGAAGGAATTGATTTTGATAAGATTTTTTCTGTTGAAGAAGGCTTAAAACTGATTAAAGAAAGAAAATTTGTAAAATTTGATGAAAGTATTGATGTTGCATTAAATACTACAATTAATACTAAACAATCTGATCAAAATGTAAGAGGTAGTTTCGTTCCTCCTCATGGTTTAGGAAAAAAAGTTGAAATTGCAGTTTTTGCTACTGGAAAAAATGCTGAAGAAGCAACAGCATTAGGAGTAAAACATGTAGGTGGTGATGATCTTGTTACTATACTAGAAAAAAATATTGATGTTGATGTTATTATTGCTACTCCAGACATGATGTCTATAGTAAGTAAAATGGCTAAAATCTTAGGACCTAAAGGAATGATGCCTAATCCTAAGACAGGAACAGTTACAAATGATGTTAAGACTACAATAACAAATATTAATAAAGGACTAGTTGCTTATAAAAATGATAAAGCGGGAACTATCCATGCTTCAGTTGGAAGAATTAGTTTTGATGATGTTAAATTATCAGAAAATATTACTAGTTTTGTTGAAGAAGTTAAAAAAAACAAACCAACTAATGTAAAAGGAAATTATATAAACTCAGTTTATATATCTTCATCGATGGGAATTGGAATTAAGGTGAGTGTTTAATTATGAATAGATTACAAAAAAAAGAATATTTAGAGACCCTTAATGATTTATCTTCTAAATATTCAGGCCTATTTGTAGCATCTTTTAATGCTATGACAGTTAAAGATATGATTAGTTTTAGAACTGAAATTAGAGCTAATGATGGAGTCACTAAAATTTCAAAAAATAATATAGTTAAAATATTTTTAGAAAGCACAGAAGATAAAAAAGCTATTGCTGAAAGTTTAACTCAGCAGAAATTATTAATTTTTACTAATAATCCAGTTGGGACAGCTAAGGTTTGTAATAAATTTGAAAAAGATTCAAAAAAACTGTCTGCAGAGGTAGCTTTTTTCGATAAAACACTATATCTAAAAGATGATATAGCAAAGGTTGCAACTTTACCTTCTCTAGAAGAAATTAGAGGAAAAATAGTTGGGTTGATTAGTGCGCCTGCGTCACAATTAGTTCGTATATTATTACGACCTGATCAGGACATTATTTCAATTTTAAATAACAAAAAAGACTAACTAGGGAGAGACAAATGGCAGATTTAAATAAAATAGTTGATGATTTATCAGTTTTAACAGTAATGGAAGCAGCAGAACTATCTAAACTTTTAGAAGAAAAATGGGGAGTTTCAGCAGCAGCTCCAGTAGCAGCAGCAGCAGCTCCAGTAGCTGAAGCAGCAGAAGAAAAAAATTCTTTTGATGTTGTCCTTGCAGCAGTAGGCGATCAAAAAATTAATGTAATTAAAGAAGTAAGAGCTATTACTGGTCTTGGCTTAAAAGAAGCTAAGGATATGGTAGAAGCTGCACCTAAAGTGATTAAAGAAGGTGCTAAAAAAGATGAGGCAGAGGCATTAAAAAAACAGCTTGAAGCAGCTGGTGCAAAAGTAGAACTTAAGTAGTACAGGTTCTATAGCACATATGTCACTCAGTTTCACTGAAAAGAAAAGAATTAGATATTCGTTCGGTAAGATCGAAAAAACTATCGATGTACCTAATTTAGTAGATATTCAAAAAATATCTTATGATAAATTATTACAATTAGGTAAAATCTCTGAAGAAAGATCAAATAGTGGTCTTCAAGAAGTATTTAATTCGGTTTTTCCTATTAAAGATTACGCAGGTAAGTCAGAACTGCATTATGTAGATTATTACCTAGATAATCCAAAATATGATGTAGATGAATGCAGAAGAAAAGGTCTCACTTTTTCCGCATCTCTGATGGTAACCTTCCGTCTTATAATATGGGATATCCATGAAGAAACTGAAGAGAAAACATTAAGAGATATTAAAGAGCAAATTGTTTATTTAGGTGATCTTCCCTTAATGACAAATAATGGTACTTTTGTTGTTAATGGAACAGAAAGAGTAGTAGTTAGCCAATTACATAGATCTCCGGGTGTTTTCTTTGATCATGATGGTGGAAAAACTCATGCAAGTGGAAAGACATTATATAATGCTAGAATAATTCCTTACAGAGGATCTTGGTTAGATTTTGAATTTGATCATAAGGATAATATTTTCTTTAGAATTGATAGAAAGAAGAAAATGATTTCCACAACTTTATTCCAATCACTTCCCTCTAAAGCTTCAGAGAAGTACATAGAAGAATGTGAAATTATTAAAGTTGAGCCTGATATTTATAAAATTTCAGGAATGACCAGTGAAGAAATTTTAACTTTCTTTTATGAATCTTATAGATTTAAAAGTCATAAAGAGGGTTGGGTTGTTAATTTAGATTTAGAAAATTTTAAATATAAAAATTTACCCTTTAATTTAGTTGACGCTAGTTCTAAAGAAATACTGGCATATAAAGAAGTAAAGCTTTCACTTAAATTACTAACTGAAATTAACTCTAAGAAAATATCAAAGTTCTTATTTACAGAAGAAGACCTTGAGGGATTTTATTTATCAAAAGATATTGTAAATACTGATACAGGATTAGTTTACGCTGAAGCCGGAACAATTTTAAATGAAGATTTATTTTTAAGATTTAAAGAACTATCGATTAATGAATTCTCAACTATTAATGCTAGTCAAGCTTCTGGTAATCTTGGAATAATAAATTCTCTTGTTGCCGACAAAAACCACTCAAGAGAAGAGGCTTTATTTGATATTTTTAAGATTTTAAGACCTGGTGAACCGCCAACATTAGAAGCAAGTAATTTCTTATTTAAAAATATGTTTTTTAATAATGATAGATATGACTTATCTCAGGTCGGTAGAGTTAAAATTAATACTTATTTAAATCTTGATAAAACTAAAAAACACAGAATTTTAAATAAAATGGATATTTTATCAGTAGCAAAAAGATTATTCGATATGAAAACTAATAATGTAAAGAAAGACGATATTGATCATTTGGGTAATAGAAGAGTTAGATCTGTTGGTGAATTAATTGAAAATCAATACAGAATTGGTCTTGTTAGAATGGAAAGATCCATTAGAGAAAAAATGGGAAGTATAAATATAGAATCAATAATGCCTCAAGATTTAGTTAATTCAAAGCCTATTCAGACTGTTTTAAAAGAATTCACAGGTTCAAGTCAATTAAGTCAATTTATGGACCAAACAAATCCATTAAGTGAAATAACTCATAAAAGAAGAGTTTCTGCATTAGGACCAGGAGGTTTGACTAGAGAAAGAGCTGGATTCGAAGTTCGTGACGTTCATACAACTCACTATGGTAGAATTTGTCCAATTGAAACACCTGAAGGTTCAAACATTGGACTAATAAATAGTTTATCTTCTTACGCAAGAATTAATCAGTATGGTTTTATCGAAACACCTTATAGAAAAATCATTAATGGAATGGCAACTAAGGACGTATTATATTTAAATGCTGATGAGGAAGAAAAATATACTATAGCTCAAGCAAATAGCCCTTTAGATTCCAATAATAAATTTATAGAAGATCTCGTAAGTTGCAGAAGAAAAGGTGATTTTATTTTTACTAACTCCTCCGAAATTGATTTTATGGATGTTAACCCTCAGCAATTAGTTTCTGTCGCCGCATCCTTAATACCCTTTCTAGAAAATGATGACGCTAACCGTGCTTTAATGGGATCAAATATGATGAGACAGGCAGTTCCTTTAATGACAAACGAAGCACCCCTTGTTGGAACAGGATTTGAGTCTAAAGTTGCGAGAGATAGTGGTGCTGTAGTTGTAGCAAAAAATTCAGGTTATGTTTATCAAGTTGACTCTTCTAGAATAGTTATAAGATCAGATTCAAAAAATATAAGTAAGGATAAAAGTGGTGTAGATATATACAACCTTAAAAAATTTCAAAGATCTAATCAAAGTACGGCAATAAATCAAAAACCTATTGTTAAAATTGGGGACTATGTTTCTAGAGGTGATATAATTGCTGATGGACCATGTACTGATCTTGGTGAATTAGCATTAGGAAAAAATTTGCTTGTCGGGTTTATGCCATGGAATGGTTATAACTTTGAGGATTCCATAATTATGTCTGATAAAGTTGTCCAAGGTGATAAATTTACATCAATACATATTGAGGAATTTGAAGTTTTATGTAGAGATACAAAACTAGGGCCAGAAGAAATCACAAGAGATATGCCAAATGTTGGTGATGAAAGCATAACAAATTTAGATGAAGCTGGAATTGTCTATATTGGATCTGAAGTTAAATATGGTGATATACTTGTAGGTAAAGTTTCTCCTAAGGGAGATTCCCCTATAACCGCAGAAGAAAAATTATTAAGAGCTATTTTTTCTGAAAAAGCAGCTGATGTCAAAGATTCATCATTGAGACTGCCTACCGGATATTCTGGTGTCGTTGTTGATGTTCAAGTTCTTGTTCGTAGAGGTGTTGAAAAAGATGAAAGAACAATTGCTATAGAGCGAGTAGAGATAGATCGTCTTGCTAAAGATAGAGATGATGAAAAAGAAATTCTTGAAAATAATTATAAGGAAAATTTAATTAGTATTTTTAACAATAAAATCTCTAATGTTCAAATTGACGATATTCAAAAATCTGAAAAAATTGATTCATCTTTATTAAAAACAAAAAATATCAAATATTTAGAAAAAGTTTCGACTGATGATCAGTTAACAATGGAGACATTTGCCTCACAAAAGAAAATCTATAATGATGCAATAATTTTATTAGATAAAATATTTCAAAATAAGATTGAAAAAATACAAAGTGGAGATGATCTTCTTCCAGGAGTATTAAAAGTTGTGAAAGTATTTGTCGCAGTAAAGAGAAGATTACAAACTGGTGATAAAATGGCAGGAAGACATGGTAATAAAGGTGTTGTTTCTAAAATAGTACCCGTAGAAGACATGCCTTTTTTAGAAGACGGAACTCCAATTGATATTTTATTAAATCCATTAGGCGTACCAAGTAGAATGAATATTGGTCAAATTTTAGAAACTCATTTAGGTTGGGCTGCATATGGAATTGGTCAACAAATTTCTAAAAGTTTAGATTTAGCTAGAAAAGCAGGAAATATAGCACAATTAAAAAATTCTATAGTTGAATTTTATGAAAAAAATCCAAATTCAACAAAATCAATTTCAGAAATGAATGATGATCAGATAATTGAACTAGCAACTAACTTAGAAAGAGGAGTTACCTTTGCTACTCCTGTTTTTGACGGTTCAAATGCAGATGAAATTACTTCTCTTTTAGATAAAGCTGGTTTTGATAATAGCGGCCAAGTTTATCTTTATGACGGTAAGTCTGGAGAGCGTTTTGAAAGAAAAGTTACAGTTGGATTTAAATATGTATTGAAACTCCATCATCTTATTGATGATAAAATTCATGCTAGATCTATAGGTCCTTATAGTTTAGTTACTCAACAACCTTTAGGTGGTAAAGCTCAATTTGGTGGTCAAAGATTTGGTGAAATGGAAGTTTGGGCATTAGAGGCCTATGGTGCTGCTAATACGCTTCAAGAAATGCTTACAATTAAATCTGATGATGTTGCTGGTAGAACTAAGGTTTACGAAGCTTTAATCAGAGGTGACTATAATTTTGAAAGTGGTACTCCTGAGTCTTTCCATGTTTTAGTTAAAGAATTAAAATCATTAGGACTTAATGTTGAATTAATAGAAACCGATCCAAATAACAATAACAATATGGAGAAACTTTAATAATGAAAGATCTTACTAATTTATTTAAAAATAATGTTGAAACTATTAATTTTGATCAAATTAAAATATCCGTATCAAGTCCTGAACAAATTAGATCCTGGTCATTTGGAGAAATAAAAAAACCTGAAACAATAAATTACAGAACGTTTAAGCCGGAAAGAGAAGGCCTATTTTGTGCTAGAATTTTTGGTCCTACAAAAGACTACGAATGTCTTTGTGGTAAATACAAGAGGATGAAATTTAAAGGTATTACATGTGAAAAATGTGGTGTTGAAGTAACTTTATCAAAAGTTAGAAGAGAAAGAATGGCGCACATAGAACTTGCTGCTCCTGTTGCCCATATTTGGTTTTTAAAATCACTCCCAAGTAGAATAGGATTAGCTTTAGATATTACATTAAAGAATTTAGAAAAAGTTTTATATTTTGAAAGTCATATTGTTATTGATCCATTAATGTCTGGATTAGAGGCTAGTCAGTTACTTAATGATGAGGAGCTTGATGAAGCTATCGAAATATATGGCGAAGATACATTTAAGCATGGGATTGGTGCTGAAGCTGTTTATGAAATGTTATCTTCACTTAATTTAGAAGAAGAGATTCAAAAACTTAAAGAAGACAGTGAGGCTACTTCTTCTGAAACTAAAAAGAAAAAAATACTTAAACGTTCTAAAGTATTAGAAGGTTTTAAAAAATCTGGAATAAAGCCAGAATGGATGATTTTAAAAGTTCTACCTGTCATTCCACCTGAATTACGTCCTTTAGTTCCATTAGAAGGAGGTAGATTTGCTACTTCTGATTTAAATGATTTATATAGAAGAGTTATTAATAGAAATAATAGATTAAAAAGATTATTAGATCTTAGAGCTCCAGATATTATTGTAAGAAATGAAAAAAGAATGCTTCAAGAATCAGTTGATGCATTATTTGATAATGGGAGAAGAGGGAGAGTAATTACAAGCACTAATAAAAGACCTCTTAAGTCATTGTCAGAGATGCTTAAAGGTAAACAAGGTAGATTTAGACAAAATCTTTTAGGAAAAAGAGTAGATTATTCAGGTAGATCTGTAATTGTTGTTGGTCCAGAATTAAAACTTCATCAATGTGGTTTGCCAAAAAAAATGGCATTAGAATTATTTAAGCCATTTATATATAATAAATTAGAATCTTACGGCTTTGCTACTACTCTTAAATCTGCAAGAAAAATGGTTGAAACTCAAAGACCTGAAGTTTGGGATATTCTTGATGAAGTTGTAAGAGAACATCCTATTCTTTTAAATAGAGCACCTACCTTGCATAGATTAGGTATTCAAGCTTTTGAACCAATTTTAATTGAAGGAAAAGCAATTCAACTACACCCTTTGGTATGTACGGCTTTTAATGCTGATTTTGATGGTGATCAAATGGCAGTTCACATACCTTTAAGTTTAGAATCTCAACTTGAAGCAAGAGTTTTAATGATGAGTACAAATAATATATTATCACCATCTAGTGGTAAGCCAATTATTGTTCCCAGCCAAGATATAGTTTTAGGCATTTATTATCTTTCAATTATGAACGACAATGAAGAACCAAAAAAATATTTCTCACATATTGGTGAGGTAGAATTTGCATTAGAAAATAAAATTATAGATCTACATACTTGTATTTTATACAGAACTAAAACTTACAATAAAGAAACTGATGTATTTGAAAATAAAAAATTTAAAACTTCAGCAGGTAGAGTAATTTTACATAATACACTTCCTGAAAATAAAAATCTATCTTTTGACAATGTTAATGAAGTACTAAATAAAAAAAAAATTAGTCAATTACTTGATAATGTTTATAGATTCACAGGTCAAAAGGCGACTTGTATTTTTGTTGATCAAATAATGGGTATAGGATTTAAATATGCTGGAAAAGCAGGAATATCTTTTGGTAAGGATGACTTAATAATTCCTGAAGAAAAAAAATCACTTATAGCAGCTACTCAAAAAAATGTAGCTACTTTAGAAAGTCATTATCAAGAAGGTTTAATTACCGAAAGAGAAAAATATAATAAAGTTGTTAATTTGTGGTCTCAAACTACAGAAAATGTCTCTAAGGCAATGATGAAATCAGTAACTAATACTGAAGGACAAATTAATTCACTTTATATTATGGCTGACTCTGGAGCTAGAGGTTCAGAAACTCAACTTAGACAATTAGCTGGTATGAGAGGTTTGATGGCTAGACCATCTGGTGAAATTATAGAAAATCCTATTACATCGAATTTTAAGGAAGGTCTTTCTGTTTTAGAATATTTTAATTCTACTCATGGAGCTAGAAAGGGTTTAGCTGATACAGCTCTTAAAACAGCTAGTTCAGGATATTTAACTCGAAGATTAGTGGATGTTGCGCAGGATTTAACTATTACAATAAAAGATTGTGGTGGTGAGAACGGCTTAACAGTGGATGCCATATATGAATCTGGTGAACTTGCAATTCCATTGATTGAAAGAGTTTTTGGTAGAAATTTATCATCCGATGTACAATCTAAAAATGGAAAAGTAATTTTAAAAAAAAACACTTATATATCTTATGAGGAAATTGAGATACTTGAAAAAGAAAACATTACTCAAGTTAAAATATTTTCTCCTATCACTTGTGCAAATACGCATGGTATCTGTGCTAAATGTTACGGTAGAGATTTAGCTAAAGGTCAGCATGTGAATGTTGGAGAAGCTGTTGGAATTATAGCTGCTCAGTCAATTGGTGAACCTGGTACTCAGTTAACAATGAGAACTTTTCACGTTGGTGGTGTTGCTAGTTCTTCAGTTGAGAAATCTACTTTTGAATCTCCTACAGAAGGTAATGTAAAAATTAAAAATCTAAGATCTGTTACTAACTCTTCCGGAAGTGAAATTGTAGTAAATAGAACAACTGAAATTAATATTTTTGATATTAATAATAATTTGTCTGCAACTTTTAGAGTTCCTTATGGTTCAAATATACTTGTAAAAGATAATCAAAGTGTAAGTCTTAATACATTATTAGTAGAATGGGATCCTTATACTGTACCTGTAATTGCTGAAGCTACAGGAAGTTTAGACTTTTTAGATTTAGTTGAAGGTGTTTCATTTGTTGAAAAATTTGATGAAACTACTGGTATATCTTCAAAAGTTATTATCGACTGGAAAAGTTTTCAAGGTAAGGCGGATTTAAAACCTCAACTTGTTATTAAAAACGCATCTGGAAAAATTATGCCGGTTAAGGGATCTAAAACTGATGCCTCATACAATCTTAGTGTCGGAGTTATACTTAATATTGAAAAAAGTAAATCTGTTAATGCTGGTGATATTATTGCCAGAATACCAAGAGCTTCTTCTAAAACTAAAGATATTACTGGTGGTTTACCTAGAGTTGCAGATATTTTTGAATCCAGAAAACCTAAAAATCCAGCTGTTCTTGCAGAAATTAGTGGAATAATTGAATTTGGAAAAGATATAAAAAGTAAAAAAAGAATTATAATTGTTCCAAAAGATGAAACTAAAGAGCCTTTAGAGTATCTTATTCCTAAAGGTACTTATGTTTATTTCAATGAAGGCGATGAAGTTAATAAAGGTGATATGTTAGTTGATGGAACTCCTACTCCAGCAGACATTCTTAATATATTAGGCGTTGAAGCTCTAGCAGAATATATGGTTAGAGAAGTTCAAAAAGTTTATAGACTTCAGGGCGTTTTAATTGATGATAAACATATTGAATGTATTACTAAACAAATGCTCCAAAAAGTTGAATTAATAGATGTGGGCGATAGTGGCTTTTCATTTGGTGAAGTTATAGATAAGTCAGATTTATTGGTTAAAAATCAAGAGTTAAAATCTGAAGGTAAAAAAGAAGCAACATTCAAAATGCTAGTATTAGGTATTACTAAAGCAAGTCTTCAAACAAATTCATTTATTTCTGCGGCATCTTTCCAAGAAACAACAAGAGTACTCACAGAAGCAGCGATAAACGGTAAGGTTGATAAACTTATAGGCCTTAAAGAGAATGTTATTGTTGGTAAACTTATACCAGCTGGAACAGGAAATGTAATCAGAAACCTAAGAAAGCAAGCAAAATTAAGAGATATAAAATTACTAAAGGCAATACAAAAAGAGAAAGAGGCATTAAAAGAAATACCTCAAGAAATTGCTAATTAAATGTTGACTATATTGATATCTAACCATATATTCTGCGCACAATGCCGACTATAAACCAATTAATTCGTAAGCCTCGTGCTAAGGTCATTAAAAGAAATAAAGTTCCTGCACTTAAGGCTTGTCCTCAAAAAAGAGGCGTGTGTTTAAGGGTTTATACAACTACCCCTAAAAAACCTAACTCAGCTTTAAGAAAAGTAGCTAGAGTTAAATTAACTAATGGACAAGAAGTAACTAGTTATATACCTGGTGAGGGGCACAATCTTCAAGAACACTCAGTTGTTCTGATTAGAGGAGGCAGAGTTAAAGATTTACCTGGTGTTAGATATCATATAATTAGAGGAACTTTAGATACCCAAGGCTTAGACAAAAGAAGACAAAGAAGATCTAAGTATGGCGCTAAGAGACCTAAGAATTAAATAATATAGATGTCCAGAAGAAGAGCAGCAGTTAAAAGAGAAGTATTACCCGATCCGGTATACAATAGTAAAGTTTTAAATAAGTTTATTAATGAAATAATGGAAGGCGGAAAGAAAACCGTCGCTCAAAAAATTGTTTACGGAGCTTTAGATATTATTAAGGAAAAATCAAATGAAAAAGACCCATTAGATTATTTTCAAAAATGTGTAAATAATGTTAAGCCTTCTGTTGAAGTTAAGTCACGTAGAGTAGGTGGCGCAACTTATCAAGTTCCTATGGAAGTTAGAAGTACTAGGGCTCAAGCTTTAGCTTTTAAATGGATAGCAACAAATTCAAGAAAAAGAAATGAAAAAACTCAACGAGAAAGACTTGCAAATGAGTTAATTGATGCTTTTGAAAATAAAGGAAATTCTGTAAAGAAAAAAGAAGACATTCATAAAATGGCTGAAGCTAATAGAGCATTCGCTCACTACAGGTGGTAGTGAATGGAATTATCTAAATATAGAAATATTGGAATTATGGCACATATTGATGCCGGAAAAACCACAACTACTGAAAGAATTTTATACTATACAGGTAAGTCTCATAAAATAGGTGAAGTACATGATGGTGCTGCAACTATGGATTGGATGGAGCAAGAACAGGAAAGAGGCATTACTATTACTTCTGCAGCCACAACTTGTTTTTGGAATGATCATAGAATCAATATCATCGACACTCCTGGTCACGTAGATTTTACAATTGAAGTTGAACGTTCACTTAGAGTATTGGATGGAGCTGTTTGTTGTTTTGACGGAGTAGCTGGAGTAGAGCCACAATCAGAAACTGTTTGGAGACAGGCTGATAGATATAAAGTTCCTAGAATTTGTTTTTGTAATAAAATGGACAGAATGGGCGCTGATTTCGACATGAATGTACAGAGTATTATTGATAGATTAGGTGCTAATCCATTAGTTTTACAAATGCCTATTGGTAAAGAAGCAGATTTCATTGGCGTAGTTGATTTGGTAAAGTTTAAATCGGTTATTTGGAAAGATGATAGTCTAGGTGCTACTTTTGATGTTGTTGATATAAGCGATGACTTAATTGAAGAAGCTAAGCTAAAAAGAGAAAAATTAATTGAAATGGCTGTCGAGGCAGATGATCAAGCCATGGAAGACTATCTCGATGGAAAAGAAATTTCAGAAGAAGTATTAAAAAAATGTATAAGAAAAGGAACGATTGAATTTAAATTTGTCCCAGTTTTATGTGGAACGGCTTTTAAAAATAAAGGCGTACAAACTTTATTAGATGCTGTTGTAGATTACCTTCCTTCACCAACAGATATTGGTTTTGTTGAAGGTATTAAAAAGGGTTCTGAAGAAAAAATTCAAATTCCTAATAATTCTGTAGAGCCATTTTCAGCATTAGCTTTTAAGATTGCAACTGATCCATTTGTTGGTCAGCTAGTTTTTGCTAGAATTTATACTGGAAAACTTTCAGCAGGAGATACAATATTTAATTCATCAAAAAATCAAAAAGAAAGAATTGGTAGAATGCTACTTATGCATGCAAATACTAGAGAAGAAATTAAAGAAGCTGAGGCTGGTGATATTGTTGCATTAGTTGGTCTTAAGAATGTAACTACTGGTAATACAATTTGTGATCCTAATAATATAGTTGTTTTAGAAAAAATGGAATTTCCAGAGCCTGTTATTGAGGTTGCTATTGAACCAAAAACTAAAGCAGACTATGAAAAAATGGGACAAGCATTAAATAGATTAGCACAAGAAGACCCAAGTTTTAGAGTAGCGACAGATGAAGAATCTGGTCAAACGCTTATAAAAGGAATGGGAGAACTTCATTTAGAGATCTTGGTTGATAGAATGAAAAGAGAATTTAAAGTTGAAGCAGATGTTGGAGCTCCACAAGTAGCTTATCGTGAAACTTTAACTAAAGAAGTAGATGTTGACTACACTCATAAAAAACAATCAGGTGGTGCTGGTCAGTTCGCTAGAGTTAAAATTAGATTTAAACCTACAGAAAGAATGTCAGGTTTTAAATTTACTAACACTGTTGTTGGAGGAAATATCCCAAGAGAATATATTCCTGGTGTAGAAAAAGGTATTAAGCAAGCGTCTCAAAATGGCGTCATTGCAGGATATAATGTTATTGATTTTGAAGCAGAAGTTTATGACGGAGCATTTCATGATGTGGATTCATCTGTTCTAGCATTTGAAATTGCTTCCAGAGCTGCATTTAGAGAGGCTATGAAAAAAGCAAATCCAAAATTATTAGAACCAGTGATGAAGGTAGAAGTAGTAACAGCTGAAGAGTATATGGGAGATATTATTGGTGATTTAAACTCTAGAAGAGGGCAAATTGAAAAAATGGAAGATAGAGGTAATGCAAAAGTTATATCCTCAACAGTACCTCTTGCTAATATGTTTGGTTATGTTAATAATCTACGTTCAATGAGTCAAGGAAGAGCAAGTTATACAATGTTATTTTCACATTATGAAGTTGTTCCTTCTAATGTTGAAGAAGAAATTAAATCAAAGTTAGCATAAATGATAAATCAAAATATTAGAATAAGACTTAAGTCTTTTGATCATAAAATTTTAGATAGAAGTTCGATTGAAATTATGCAAACAGCAAAAAGAACTGGAGCTAAAGTTATTGGCCCAATTCCTATACCTTCTAGAATTGAAAGAGTGACTGTAAATAAATCTCCACATGTAGATAAAAAAAGTAGAGAGCAGTTCGAAATTAGAACTCACATAAGAATGATGGATATAATTGAACCTACGCCACAAACAGTTGATGCGCTTATGAAATTAGATTTAGCTTCTTGTGTAAATGTAGATATAAAAATTAAAAAATAATGATGATTTTAGGAAAAAAATTAGGACAGACATCTTTTTTAGATTCTAAAGGAAAGAGGGTTTGTGCAACTGTATTAGATTACAAAGGTTGTATGGTTATTGGAAATAGAACACATGATAAAGATGGATATATCGCAAATATAATTGGTTTTTTAAAGCCTAAAAAATTAAAAAAACCACAGCAACAAGATTTTATAAAAAAAAATATTGAACCAAAAAAACATGTTAAAGAAGAAAGATTAGATAATGAAGATAATTTAATTGAAATTGGTCTGGAATTAAAAGTAAAT
Organism: Pseudomonadota bacterium; assembly: GCA_027623775.1. GTDB lineage: Bacteria > Pseudomonadota > Alphaproteobacteria > HIMB59 > HIMB59 > HIMB59. Next base: position 12,404 of record JAQBUY010000002.1, on the reverse strand, counting down.
TTTGAAATTGGTGACAAGGTGATAGTTCAATCAAAATCAACTGGTAAAGGTTTCGCCGGTGTTATGAAGAGACATAATTTTTCAGGCTTAAGAGCATCCCATGGTGTTTCTATCTCACACAGATCTGCTGGTGGTACGGGTCAAAATCAAAATCCTGGTAGAGTTTTTAAGGGAAAAAAAATGGCTGGACATTTAGGTGATGAAGTTGTTACCCAAAAAAATCTTGAAGTTCTTAAAATTGATCAAGATAACAGTTTATTATTTTTAAAAGGATCAGTCCCAGGTAAACGAAGTACTATAGTAAGGGTTTATAAGTAATGATTAGAGAACTTAATTTCAGTGATTCATCTATTAATGAAACTAAACTATCAATAATTAAAGAGTTTAGTGCTCCATCATCTAAAGTTATAAGTTTGGCTGTCAATAAAGTTCAATCCCATAAGCAGGGAAATAATCATACTAAAGATAGATCTGAAGTTGCAGGATCTACAAAAAAATTATACAAACAAAAAGGAACAGGTAGTTCTAGAGTAGGTAGTGGAAAGAATGGAAGTAGAAGGGGTGGTGGTAAATCCTTTGGTCCTAAATTTCATGAAGTTAACTTTAAAATTAAGAAAAAAACTAAAACTCTTTCTAAAGTAACATCTCTTATTTTAAAAATAGAATCTAATAATTTATATATTTTTAATGAAGACGATATGAATATTGATAATTTTTCTAAATCATTAAAATCTATAAATCATAAGTCAATTATTTTTGTTTTTAAAAGCACGAAAGACTCAGACATAATAAAAAAATATAATAATTATAAAAATTTAAATTTTATGTCAGATTCTACTTATTCAGTTTTTAAGGCACTTAAGCATGAAGCTTTATTTCTATCTAAAAATTCAGAATTATACACAAAGCTTTTAAGTGGAATTGTTAAGTGAGTAATTTAAATCAAATCAAAAAACCTGTCATTACAGAAAAATCTACGGCTAATGCACAATTTAATAAATATGTTTTTGAGGTTGATATGAAAGCTACAAAAACAGATATAAAGGTTATTGTAGAAAAGTTATATAAAGTAAAAGTAGAAAAATTAAATGTTTTAAGAACAAAAAGTAAGCCTAAAGTTTTTAAAGGTATTCGTGGTTCTAGAAATGAAACTAAAAGAGTAACCGTTACGTTAAAACAAGGTAATACAATTGACTTAGGATCATCGGTTAAATAATTATGAGCCTTATTTCTTTTAAACCATCTACTCCTTCTTTAAGAAAGACTGTTAAGGTAAATAAGACATATTTGTTTAAAGGCAGACCCGAAAAACTATTAACTGAATATCAACAGCCCAGTTCAGGAAGAAATAATACAGGTAAAATTACAATTAGACACAGATCTGGTGGAGCTAAAAAAAAATATAGAATAATTAATTTTAAAAGAAATACGATGGATGTTTTAGGTACTGTTGAAAGACTAGAGTATGACCCTAATAGAACAGCATTTATTGCCTTGATTTCTTATGAAGATAAGCCAAAAGAATATATTATTGCTCCTACTGATTTAAAGGCAGGAGATACAGTAATGTCTTCAGAAAAAGCTGAAATAAAAATTGGTAATTCAATGAAGCTTAAAAATATTGCCGCTGGTACTTCAATTCATAATATAGAGTTAAAGCCTGGAGCTGGTGCTAAATTATGTCGTTCTGCTGGCACATTCGCTCAAGTGTTAGGAGCAAATGAAGCATATATAATGGTTAAATTAACCTCTAAAGAAACAAGATTAATTAGCGGTGATTGTATGGCTACTATTGGTGTTGTTTCTAACTCTGATAACAAAAATAAAAAAATTGGTAAAGCTGGAATAAAAAGACATCTTGGTATTAAACCAACTGTAAGAGGTGTTGCTATGAATCCTGTAGATCACCCTCATGGTGGTGGAGAAGGTAGAACTTCAGGTGGTAGACATCCCACATCTCCTTGGGGATTAAAAACTAAGGGTAAAAAAACTAGAACTAATAAAAGAACTACTAAATTTATAATTTCGAGAGGCTCTAAAAAATAATGACAAGATCTGTTTGGAAGGGACCATATTTCGATATAACTCTTTATAAAAAAATTAAAAAAGCAAAAGAAACTGAAGCTAAAGGTCAGATTAAAACTTGGTCTAGAAGATCAACCATTATACCTGATTTTGTTGGTGTTACTGTTGCTGTATATAATGGAAAAACTTTTATTCCAGTTTATATATCTGAAGATATGGTTGGTCATAAGCTTGGCGAATTTTCTCCTACTAGAGTTTTTAAAGGACATGCTGGAAATAAAAAGGCTGTATCTAGATGATTAATAAAGAAGTAAAAGCTATACATAAAATGTTGAGATCTAGTCCTCAAAAAGTTAATTTGATAGTTAAAGACATTAGAAAGAAAAAAATATCTGAAGCTATAAACATACTAAAATTTTCACAAAAAAGAGTAAGTGTTGACATTTTAAAAACTTTAAATTCAGCAGTTGCTAATGCCGAAAATAATAACAATCTAGATATTGATAAACTTATTGTTAAGGAAGTTTATGTTGGGAAAAGTATAAGATTAAAAAGATTTAATCCTCAAAGTAAAGGTAGAGCTCATAAAATTATTAAACCTTATTCAAGACTTACTGTTGTTTTAGAGGAGAGGTTATAATGGGACAAAAAGTTAATCCGATCTCTATGAGAATGGGTATTAATAAATACTGGGAATCTACATGGTTTGAAAAAAAACATTATGCTTCTTTGCTAAAAGAAGACCATTCAATTAGATCTTATATAGAAAAAAACTACTCCATAGCAGGTATTAGTTCTGTTAATATTGAGAGAGCTGCTGATAACCTAAGAATTATAATTCATACATCAAAACCTGGTGTATTAATTGGTAAAAAAGGTGCGGATATTGAAAAATTAAAAAAGGGTATTGCTAAGTTATCTGTTAAAAAGGTTTCACTCGATATTAAAGAAATAAAAAAACCTGAAGTTGACGCTACTCTAGTAGCTGATTCGATAGCTAAACAACTGGAAAAAAGAATTGCATTTAGAAAAGCGATGAAAAGATCCGGAATGTCAGCAATGAAACTGGGTGCTAAGGGAATTAAAATTGTTTGTGGAGGACGTTTAGGTGGTGCGGAAATAGCCAGAACTGAAAAATTTTCAGATGGATCCGTCCCTTTACATACATTAAGAGCTGATATAGATTATGCAACTGCTAGAGCTCTTACTACATATGGTATTATAGGAATTAAAGTTTGGTTATTTAAGGGTGAAAGTAAAACTTCTGCTAAACCTATTAAAACAGAAGATAAAAAAGAGAAATAAAAAAAGATGTTATTACCAGCAAATACAAAACACAGGAAACAATTTAAGGGTAGAATTCATGGTCATGCTAAAGGTAACCATGAATTAAGTTTTGGTTTTTATGGTCTTAAGTCATTACAACCAGAAAGAATTTCATCTAGACAAATTGAGTCTGCTAGAAGAACTATTTCTAGACACCTTAAGAGAGCAGGAAGATTATGGATCATGATTTTTCCAGATGTACCTGTAACATCAAAACCTGCAGAAGTTAGAATGGGTAAAGGAAAAGGCAATATAGATAGATGGGTTGTTAGAGTCAAACCTGGAACAATTATGTTTGAAGTTGATGGTGTTGATAAAAAATTAGCAAAAGAAGCTTTTGCTTTAGCTGCAGCTAAACTACCTGTTAAAACTAGCTTTATAGCAAGGGACCATTACCAATGAAAAATTTAAAAGATATTAATGATTTAAAAAAAGAGATATTTAATCTTAAAATAATGAAAAAAAGTGGTCAGTTAACAGACACTTCACAATTTAAAAAAATTAGAAAAAAAATTGCAATTCATTTAACAAAAGGAAATACAGAAAATGCCTAAAAGAGTTTTAACGGGAAAAATTATAAAAAAAACTGGAGATAAAACTGTTTCAGTCTTAGTAACTAGACAGACTACTCATCCAATTTATAAAAAAATTATTAGGGTTTCTAAAAAATATTTAGCTCATGATGAGAATAATAGTTCATCAGTAGGTGACCATGTCAAAATTGTGGAATCAAAACCTTTATCAAAAAGAAAATCGTGGGAGATAGTGATTTAATATGATTCAGACTGAAACAAAACTATTAGTTGCTGATAATTCCGGAGCTAAACTTATTCAATGTATTAAAGTGATAGGTGGATCTAAGAGGCGATATGCAAGAATTGGTGATATTATTATTGTTTCAATTAAAGACGCAATTCCAAGATCTAAAGTTAAAAAAGGTGAGGTTCAGCGTGCTGTAATAGTTAGAACAAAAAAACCACTAATCAGAAAAGATGGAACGTCAATTAAATTTGATTCTAACTCTGCTGTTTTATTAGATAAATCAAATGAACCAATTGGCACAAGAATATTCGGTCCAGTAACTAGAGAACTTCGAAAAAAAAATATGATGAAGATTGTAAGTTTAGCACCAGAGGTTTTATAACATGATAAAAAAATATAAAAAAGGTGATGAAGTTATTGTAACAACAGGTAAAGATAAAGGTAAAATTGGTAAAATTGCTAAAGTTTTAGTATCTGCTGATAAAGTATTAATTCCTGGTATTAATGTTGTTAAAAAACACGAAAAACCTTCTCAAGATTCAAAAGGTGGCATCGTAAATAAAGATATGCCTATTCATATTTCAAATATATTAGCTTATGACGCAAAAAACAAAAAGCCTAGTAGAGTTGGTTTTAAAATTGAAGAAGGTAAAAAAGTAAGAATATTAAAATCCAATGGAGAAAAATACTAATGACTACTGTTTATGAAATATTTAATGTTAATGAACAACTTTCAAAGAATTTAGGGATTGCTCATAAATTAGCTTTACCTAAAATTCAAAAAATAGTTATTAACGCTGGTATTGGTAAGCAAAAAGAAGATAACAAAGCTATAGAAAAAATTAAAAAAGACATGTCTCTTTTGTCTGGTCAAATGCCTGTTGTTAAACATGCTAAAAAGGCTATCGCTTCTTTTAAAATTAGAGAAGGAATGCCTGTTGGCTTAACAATAACTCTTAGAAAAAAAAAAATGATGGAATTTTATGACAGGCTAGTTAGTATAGCTATGCCTAGAATTAAAGATTTTAGAGGTTTTTCAAAGAAATCCTTTGATGGCAGAGGAAATATAACAATTGGTATTAAAGATCATATTATTTTTCCAGAAATTAGTGTGGAAAATGTTGAAAATGTGTTTGGATTTGATATCACTATCGCTACTTCAGCAAAGGATGATACACAAGGGTATGAGTTATTAAAATTAATGAATTTCCCTTTTTATAATTAACATGGCAAAACAGAGCGCAATACAAAAAAACTTAAATAGAGAAGTTCTTATTAATCGTTTAAAAAAAAAACGTAATTCACTTAAGGATATTCTTATGAATAAAGATGTCTCTTTTGAGGATAGAATTAAAGCACAGATTAAAATAGATTCACTTCCTAGAAATTCTTCAAAAAATAGATATAGAAATAGATGTTTTTTTTCTGGTAGACCTAGAGGTGTATATAGTAAATTTGGTTTATCTAGAATTGCAATTAGAGAATTAGCCGGTAAAGGACAAATACCAGGTATGACAAAGGCGAGTTGGTAACAGTATGAGTGATACTTTAGCAGATATGATTACAAGAATTAGAAATGGTCAGAAAGCTCAAAAACAAGAAATTATTGCTATTTTCTCAAGTACTAATATGAGGGTTTGTGAAGTCCTTAAGAAAGAAGGTTTTATTGAAGATTATTTCCAACAAGGCGATATTAAAAAATCTATCTTAATTAAATTAAAATATTATAACGGAAAACCACTTATTCAAAAAATTGAAAAAATTTCTAAACAAGGATGCCGTGTCTATACTTCATCTACAGAAATTCCTAAAACAATTGGTGGTCTTGGATCGACAATTTTATCAACTTCCAAAGGCGTTATGACTGATCATGATGCTAGATCTAAAAATTTAGGTGGTGAAATACTTATTTCTGTATTTTAATTTATCATGTCAAGACTTGCAAAAAACCCAATTATTATAAGTGATGAAGTTAAAGTTTCTTTGTCTGATAATTTACTTAATGTTGAGGGTAAGTTAGGTAAGTCTTCCACATCTATTCCAAAATCCATCAATGTAAATATTGATAATAATGAAATTATGTTGACTAGTGAAAATAAGGCATTGCTTGGTACAATTTATGCAAATATTAAGAATGAAATTCACGGCAATTCAAAAGGATTTGAGAAAAAACTAGAATTAGTAGGTACGGGTTATAAGGCTAATATTAATGGTAAAGATCTAGTTCTTTCACTTGGATATAGTCATGATATTAATTTTACTATTCCTGAAAGTATTACTATTACAGTAGAAAAAAATACTAACGTATCAGTTACTGGATCAAGCAAACAATTGGTTGGTCAAGTTGCAGCAAAAATAAAAAGTTATAGAAAACCTGAACCTTATAAGGGCAAAGGTATTAGATATAAGGGTGAAAAGATTTACCGCAAAGAAGGAAAGAAGAAGTAATTAAAATGACTAAAAATCTTGCACAAATAAATAGAAGAAAGTCTAGAGTTAGAAAAAAACTTAATGGAATTCAAAAACACAGACTTCATATTTTTAGATCATCGAGACATATATATGCATCTGTTACTTCTATTAAAAATGATGTTACTCTTTGCTCTTTTTCTTCTGAAAAAATAAAAAAAACTGAAGAAATTAAAAAAACTGATATTGCTAAAGAAGTAGGTTTAAAAATTGCTGAACTTGCTTTGGCGGCAGGTATTAAGGAAGTAAAATTTGATAAAGGACCTTATAAATATCACGGTAGACTAAAAAGTCTTGCAGATGCTGCTAGAGAGAAAGGTTTGGTATTTTAATGGATTTTAATAAAAGAGAAGTTGATAAAGATTTAGTTGAAAAATTAATACAAATTAGAAGAGTTTCTAAGGTTGTAAAAGGTGGAAGAAGATTTGGTTTTGCCGCTTTAGTTATAAGTGGTGATGGTCAGGGGAGAGTTGGTTTCGGTTCAGGAAAAGCTAAGGAAGTTCCTGAAGCCATAAGAAAAGCATCTGAAGAAGCAAAAAAAACCTGGGTAAGAATTCCTTTAAGGGAAGGCAGAACTATACATCATGATGTAAAGGCTAAATTTTCATCGAGTACTGTTATTTTAAGAAGTGCACCAAAGGGTACTGGTATTATCTCCGGTGGTCCTTCAAGAGCTATTTTTGAATCGTTAGGTATTTCAGATATCGTTTCAAAGGCAATAGGAACTAAAAATCCACACAATATTGTAAAATCAACTATGAAAGCATTACAATCAATTAATACTCCTAAATCAGTTGCGGCTAGAAGAGGTATTGATATGAATGAAGTTATTAATAAAAGAGAAAATTAATATGTTAGATAAATTAATTAAACAAAGAGAAACTAATAAAAAACGTAAAGGTCGTGGTGGCGGATCTGGATTAGGCAAAACATCGGGACGTGGTCATAAAGGTCAAAAATCAAGATCTGGTGTAGCTGTTACTACATTTGAAGGTGGTCAAATGCCAATTTACAGAAAAATTCCAAAAAGAGGTTTCAATTCTTTGAAAAAGCAAAATCCTACTTCTTTAACAATACCTTTAAATAATTTTAATGCTATTGATGAAGGTTCTATGATTAATCATGAATTTTTAATTAATAATGGTTTCTTAAAGAAAAAGGATCTAAAAAAATCTATTAAAATAATAGATTCCCTAGCCTTTAAGAAAAAACTTCAATTTAAAGATTTTAAATTTACTGAAGGTGCTAAAAAAAGAGTTGAATCCTTAGGTGGATCAATTCTATAATTTTTTTAATTTAGTTTTATGAACACAAAAGTTCCAAATATAGATTATAACGAAGCTATCAAAAGCTCAGGTCTTTTTAAGAAATTGGGTTTTATATTATTTGCATTAGTTGTCTATCGCCTAGGCACTTACATCCCAATCCCAGGTATTAATTCTGCCGTACTTGAGCAAATATTTAGTCAACACAAGGATGGAATTTTAGGAATATTTGATATGTTTTCTGGTGGAGCACTCATGAGAATGTCCATTTTTACTCTTGGTGTTATGCCTTATATATCTGCCTCTATTATTATGCAATTAATGCAATCATCTTTTGATGGATTAAAAGCTTTAAAGGAGCAGGGAACTATCGGAAGAAAAAAAATACAGCAATACACAAGATATTTAACTATCGTATTAGCATTATTTCAAAGCTATGGCATATCAAACGGAATGCTAAATATTTCAGATACTGTTGATCCTACTCTTGGGAGCGTCTTATTTTTTCAAATATCTTCAGTAATCTGTATGACTGCCGGTACTGTATTTTTAATGTGGCTTGGTGAGCAAATTACAGAAAATGGTTTTGGTAGTGGAATATCTATAATTATATTTGCCGGCATTGTTGCCAATCTTCCATTTGCAATATTTAATACATTTGAATTGGGTAGAACTGGAGCATTAAGTGCTATTTCAATTCTTTTAATTATTGGTCTAATGCTAGCTTTAGTTGTAGTGATCTGTTTTGTTGAGAGAGCACAAAGAAGATTACTTGTTCAATATCCAAAAAGACAAGTAGGTAATAAAGTTTTTGGAGGTCAGTCCTCTTACCTACCTTTAAAAGTTAATGTAGCGGGTGTTATTCCTGCAATTTTTGCATCTTCTTTATTATTATTTCCTAATACCATTTCAAATTTTTCTTCATCATCTGAAGGAATTTTATCTACTATTAGTTTTTATTTAGGTCATGGTAAGCCTCTTTATATGCTTACCTTTTTCTCCTTAATTATTTTCTTTGCATTTTTTTATACGGGCATTGTTTTTAATCCTAAAGAACAAGCTGATAATCTCAGAAACTATGGCGGATTTGTTGTTGGGTATAGACCTGGAGAACAAACTGCTGCTTATCTTGAGCATGTTATTTACAGATTAACTTTTGTGGGAGCGATATATCTTGGACTAATAGCATTAATACCAGAATTTTTAATTGCAAAACTATCCGTTCCTTTTTATCTTGGCGGTACAAGTTTACTAATTGTTGTTGTTGTCGCTATGGATTTCTTTTCTCAAATTCAAACACAGCTTTACAGTTCTCAATATGAAAAAGCTCTAAGTAAAAATAAAGTCTATAAAAGTAAATGGTTATAATTTTTATTGGGCCTCCTGGATCAGGTAAAGGCACTCAAGCTCATTTATTAAAAGAAGATCTACCTAACCTTATCATTCTTACAGTAAGTAGTTTACTATTAGAAAAATCATCAGACGGATCTATTTTTGGTAATCAAATAAAAGAAAAAATGGATAAAGGTGAGTTAATTGATGACAATTTAGTCAATCAAGTTTTAATTGATAAATTTAATGCCCTTAAAGGTGAAGATATATTGATTGACGGATATCCTAGAAGTTTAAAACAAGCAGAATTTCTTTCTAAGTTAATTCATGAAGAAAAATCAAAAATAGTATTTAATTTTAATGTAGAAAAAAATGTACTTAAGGAAAGAATTTTAAAAAGATCTCAAATTGAATCTAGGAAAGATGATAACGTATTTGATAAAAGGTTTGAAATATATCAAGAAACATATAAAGAAATATTAAATTTTGTTGATTTAAACTTCAATTTAAAGAATATTGAAGCAAATAATAGCCTTGAGTCAATTAATACTGAAATTAAAGGCTTTTTAAAAGGGTTATAGGAGTATTTTTGTTGACTAAATATATTTTTTTTTATAGTTTCACCCATTCAGGAGATCTCAATTGGCAAGAATAGCAGGCGTAAACATACCAGTAAATAAAAGAGCTATAATATCTTTAACTTATATTCATGGTATAGGTCCTAAGTTTGCTGCTGATATTTGTACTAGTACAGGTTTAGATTTTAGTAAGAGAATTAAAGACTGCTCTGAAGATGAAATTACCAAAGTTAGAAAAATTATTGAAGAAAGTTATACTGTTGAGGGAGATCTTAGAAGAACAGTTTCTCAAAATATTAAAAGACTAAAGGATTTAGGTTGCTATAGGGGTTTAAGACATAGAAGGCAACTACCAACTAGAGGTCAAAGAACTCATACTAATGCTAGAACTCGTAAAGGTAAATCTGTAGCAATAGCTGGTAAAAAGAAAGTTACAAAATAAATAAATATGGCTAAACAAGATAAAAAAACGGAAGTTAAAAAGAAAAAAAAGGATTATAATCCTAATGGTATAGTACATATCAATAGTTCATTTAATAATACTATAATCACTATCGCTGACACTAATGGAAATGCTGTTTCATGGTCTTCGTGTGGAACCATGGGGTTTAGGGGTTCAAAAAAATCTACACCTTATGCAGCTCAATTAGCAACTGATGCAGCTGGTAAAAAAGCTTATGACTTAGGTTTAAGAAAATTAGATGTGCTTATGAAAGGACCTGGATCTGGTCGTGAATCAGCTTTAAGAGCATTGCAAAATATTGGATTTTCTATTTCTAATATTAAAGACGTGACACCGTTACCTCATAATGGATGCAGAGCAAAGAAAAAAAGAAGAGTTTAAAGTTAATTTTTAAGGAGATATGAAGTGATAGAGAATAATTGGATTACGTTAGTTAAGCCTAATAAAGTTGAGTATAAAATTAGTGAAAATAAAAAATTTGGAACTGTGATAATTGAACCTTTAGAAAAAGGTTACGGTACTACTTTGGGTAACGCTCTAAGAAGAGTATTACTTTCTTCTCTTCAGGGTACTGCAATGACTTCAATTAAAATTAATGGAGTTCTACATGAATTTTCATCTCTTGAAGGTGTTCGCGAGGACGTAACTGATATTATTATGAACTTAAAAAATGTCACATTTAACTCTAAAAGTAATCATACTCAGAAAATGTCATTAAATGTAAAAGGACCTAAAGAAGTCTTATCTTCTGATTTTGAAGAAAATAGTGAGGTTGAAATTGTTGATAAAGATGTCGTTATTATGAATTTAGATAGTAATACGGAAGTTAACCTTGAAATATTTTTAGATGTTAATAAAGGATACTTACCTGCTGATAAAAATAAATCTGAGGATAGTAAAAGTGTTGGACAAATAATACTTGATAGTACTTTTAGTCCTGTGAAAAGGGTTTCTTTTAAAGTTGAAAATTCAAGAATAGGTCAAGATACAGATTTTGATAAACTAATTTTAAATATTGAAACAAACGGTGTAATTACACCAGATGAAGCTGCTGCTTTAGCAGCTAGGATACTTCAAGATCAACTTAAGCCCTTTATTAATTTTGAAGAACCTACAGAAGAAGATAGAAAACAATTAAAATCTTCTAATGAGCCACAATTTAATAAAAATCTTTTAAAGAAAGTCGACGAATTAGAATTATCAGTTAGATCAGCTAATTGTCTAAAAAATGATAATATTTTTTATATTGGTGATTTAGTTCAAAAGACAGAAGGTGAAATGTTAAGAACTCCAAATTTTGGCAGAAAATCTCTAGATGAGATAAAAGAAGTTCTTGTATCAATGAGTTTGTCAATGGGTATGGATTTACCTGGATGGCCTCCTGAAAACATTGACGAGTTATCTAAGCGTTACGAAGATCCATTTAAGGTTTAAATATGAAACACGGATTAAAACAAAGAAAGTTAAATAGAACTTCTTCTCATAGATTAGCATTATTAAGAAATCTATCAATTAGTCTGATTAAGCATGAATCTATTACCACAACTACAGAAAAGGCAAAAGAGTTAAGACCGTTTATAGAAAAATTAGTAACTAAAGCTAGAACTGACACTTTAGCTAATAGAAGAATTATTCTATCAAGTTTATTTAATAACCAAGAAGCAACTAGTAAGTTATTTGTTGAGATTTCAAAAAAATTTTTAGATACTAATGGTGGTTACACAAGAATAATTAAAAAAGGTAACCGAGTTGGTGACTTTGCTCACACTAGCATAATTCAATTTACAAAATAATTTGACTTCACTCAGCTCTTATTTAGCTATTATTATAGGAGCTATAATAGGCGCATCTTTAAGATACGCAGTTAGTATTTTACAATTTAATTTTATGGGCCTGCCATTGTCTACTATTATAGTCAATGTGTTCGGTTCCTTAATAGCAGGAATTTTTCTTAATAAATTTTCAGGAAATTCATATTTATTAATTTATATTGGTATTTTAGGTAGTTTCACAACTCTCTCATCCTTTAATATTGAATTTTTTAATTTATTAACAAACCAATTATATTTTAAATCTTTTGTATTTTTCTTTACTAATATACTTATATCTTTTTTATTTTTTTTAATTGGTTTTTATTTCTTTAATAAAAATTGAAAATAACAATAGAAGATAATTATCCTAGAA
>JAQBUY010000062.1 GCA_027623775.1 Pseudomonadota bacterium | reverse complement strand
AAAAATTATTAATATCAATAATTTTTTTTATTTTATCATTTATAATTTGTTTTTATTTCTCTAAACAGATTTTTGTTTTCCTAGCTAAGCCACTTACCGATATCCTGGGAGAGGGGAATGGATTAATTTATACAGCTCTTCAGGAAGCCTTTTTGACTAATGTTAAAGTTTCTTTTTTTACAGCAGCTTTTATCTCATTCCCATTTCTTTCATATCAAATATGGAGTTTTGTTTCACCTGGATTACTTAAAAAAGAAAAATCTATTTCACTTCCTACATTAGTCGCAATTCCTTTCTTATTTCTTCTTGGGGCCTCTACTGTTTATTACTTAATTTCACCTATCGCATGGAATTTTTTTCTAAGCTTCCAGTCTTCTCAATCAGATCTCATTAATATAACTCTTCAGGCTAAAATGAATGAATATCTTTCTTTAATGATGACATTTATTTTTGCTTTTGGTTTAGCTTTTCAACTTCCGGTTGTTTTACTTCTATGTGTTAGAATTGATATTTTATCAATTAAACAACTAGTTTCATTTCGAAAATATGCGATTGTTTTATCTTTTGTTTTTGCTGCCATAATCACACCTCCGGATCCTTTTTCTCAAATTTCACTAGCATTACCTATAATTCTCCTTTATGAAATATCCATACTAATTTCTAGATTTTTAGAGAAAAAGAAAAAAAATAAAAAAGATGCATGATATAAATTTTATTAGAAATAATCCTGATAATTTCGATAAATTTCTTAAATTAAGATTTTTAAAGCCTCATTCAAAAAAAATACTAGATTTGGATAAATCTAAGAGGGTAATACTTACATCATCTCAAGATCTACGCTCTCAAAGAAAAAATATTTCTTCACAATTTGCTTCATCTCAAGATTCTGAAAAATTAAAACTTCAAGAAGAAGTACATTTAATTAAAGAGCAAATCGATTCTTTAGAAAAAAAATTATTCATCATTGATGAAGAGATTCATTTAATTTTGTCATCACTTCCAAATTTACCAGACCCAGAAGTCCCTGTTGGTAAGGATGAAGATTCTAATAAGTTAATTAAAACTATCGGTGAAATTCCTTCTTTTGATTTTAATCCATTGGCTCATTACGATTTAGGTGAAAATTTACAAATGATGGACTTTGATCAAGCTGCAAAAGTATCAGGTTCCCGTTTTGTTTATCTTAAAAATGATTTTGCAAGACTTGAGAGGTCCATAGCTAATTTTATGTTGGATAAACACACTACAGATTTTGGTTATACCGAAGTTAATCCTCCTAATCTTGTTAAAGATGCTGCCGCTTTTGGAACTGGACAACTTCCTAAATTTTCTGATGATTTATTTAAAACAAATAGTGATCATTGGCTTATTCCTACGGCTGAAGTTCCTCTCACTAATTTACATTTAGAAACTATTACCAATGAAAAGAAACTACCTGCCAGATATACTGCTTGGACTTCATGTTATAGACTCGAAGCAGGTTCTGCAGGAAGAGATACGAGAGGGATGATACGTCAGCACCAATTTTCAAAAGTAGAACTTGTATCATTAGTAAAACCAGAAGAATCTAATGATGAACTAGAAAGAATGTTAAATTGTGCAACCTCAATTCTTAATGATCTAAAATTAAGTTATAGAGTGATGCTACTTAGTTCTGGTGATATGGGTTTTTCTGCAAAAAAAACCTATGATATTGAAGTCTGGCTCCCAAGTGAATCTAAATATAGAGAAATATCTTCGTGCAGTAATTGTGGTGATTTTCAAGCTAGAAGAATGAATGCCAAATATAAATCTACTGATGGAAATGTATATCTCCATACTCTTAATGGTTCGGGTTTAGCTGTCGGAAGAACTCTTATAGCTATTGTTGAAAACTATCAAAATAAAGATGGTTCAATTACAGTACCGGATGTTTTAGTGCCTTATATGGGGGGAAAAAAAACTATTTGTCTAAAATAATATTATTTTCTAAACAAAAATTTTTAAAAAATTGATTTGCAGATCTTCCCGTTCTATTTCCTCTACTAAAAATCCATTTTAAAGACTCTCTTTTAATATCTTCATTGAAGGTGATACCATTTAATGAAAAGTAATGTTTTACTATTGCTATATATTCATCCTGATTAATATTATGAAAACTTACCCATAATCCAAATCTATCTGATAAGGACACTTTTTCTTCTACTCCTTCATCTTGTGAAATAGCAGATGATCTTTCGTTATCTAACATATCTCTTTTCATTAGATGTCTTCTATTCGAAGTCACGTATGTTAAAAATTTAAATTCACTAGTATAAAATGACCCTTCTAAAAAAGATTTAAATTGAATGTATCTTCTATCATTTTGCTCAAAAGATAGATCGTCAATAAATATGATAATTTTTTTCTTAAATTTGTGATTTAGAAATATACTAGGAAGGTCTTCAATATCTTCGCTATTAATTTCAAGCACATCGCAGTTAGAATTTTTTAATAATAAATTTTTTAAAATAGCTCTGATTAAACTACTTTTTCCACTTCCTCTTACACCCCAAATTAAACCATGATTAAAAGGTAGCCCGGATACAAAAGCATCAGTGTTTTTTTGAATCTTTTTTATCTGCTCATTAAGTCCATATAAGGACGTTATATCCATAACATTGGCTATAGATATTTTTTCAAAATCATTTTTATGATGATTCCAGCATAATATATGTTTATTTTTCAATTTTATATTGACTTCATAGGTGTTTGTTGAGATTTTATGGTTTATTTTTATATATTAAAAGGATTTTATAATGGAACAATTATCAGGCATATTACCTCTACTACTAATTTTTGTAGTATTTTATTTTTTACTAATTAGACCGCAGCAAAAAAAACTTAAAAGCCATAAACAAATGATAACTAATCTTAAAAAAGGTGACAAAGTTGTTACTCAAGGTGGTATTATGGGCACAATACATTACGTCAATGAAGATGGGACTATTTCTTTAGAAGTTGCAGACAATGTAACTGTTAAAGTAGCAAAAGGTATGATTGCAGATATTGCAAAATAGTTAGTCTAATTAATTGCAAATCATAATTCATTAAATGATTATTTTAAAAAAATGGAGATTTTGGTCTTCATTGCTAATTTTATTTTTTTGTTATTTTGCTATTAAGCCTAATTTTCAGGATATTGAATCTTCAAATAAAATTAACTATGGATTAGACATTCAAGGCGGAAGTTCTTTCTTATTAGAATTATCAGAAGATGTTTTTAAAAAAAATTTACTTCTTAAAATAGTTTCTCAGTTAGAATTAGATTATGACTTAAATTCAATAATCAAGAATGATCAAATTGAAATTGATAATGCTCAAGATTTAACAAAATTAACTAATGTAGTTTTGCAATCTATGGGATTAATTCTAAATAAAAAAACGGAATCAATATCAAATATAGAGATAGAAAGTCAATTTTTTAAAAAGTCTATTTCGGATATGACTTTAAACGCTGTTGAAATCATTAGGTCTCGAGTTGATTTTCTTGGAAATAAAGAACTCTCTATTCAAAAAACAGGTCTAAATAAAATTTTATTAGAAATTCCAGGTAGTTTAAATCAAAATGTAAAAGAAATTATTTCTAAGACTGCTGAATTAAATTTTCATATAGAAAAAAATTCTTTTGTAGAGACAATTTTATTAGAAAATATCGAAACTAATGAAAGTGTTAGGGTGATGGAAAGGCCAAATTTAACCGGTGACTATATTCAAGATGCATCTATGCAGTATGATAATAATTCACCAGTAGTTTCATTTTCTTTAAATAAGGCTGGAGCTGATATTTTTGCTGACCTGACTGAAAAAAATGTAGGTAAAAGGATTGCAATTGTTTTAGACGGAACTTTAATTAGCGCCCCCGTAGTAAGAGATACCATAAGTGGAGGAGCCGGTATAATCTCTGGTAACTTCACTAATGAAGAAGCTAATAATTTAGCTATCATATTAAAGTCTGGATCTTTACCCACTGATATTTCAATCATTCAAGAAAAACAAGTTGGTCCTTCTTTGGGGAAGGAAGGCGTTACAAAAGGTATTTATGCTTCTATTATAGCTCTTATTGCTATTACTATTTTTATGATTGCTTATTACAAAATTTCAGGACTTTTTACTGCAATTTCAATTATCACATGTTTACTATTATTGTTCTCACTAATGTCTCTAATGAATGCCACCTTAACTCTACCAGGTGTCATAGGAATTGTTTTAACGATTGGTATGTGTGTTGATGCAAATGTACTAGTATATGAAAGAATAAAAGAAAATTTTTTAAATAAATCTGTGGATCCTAAAAATTCTGGATTCAATTCGGCTTTTATAACTATTTTAGATTCAAATCTAACAACTTTATTTGCTGCAATTTTTTTATTTGCTTTTGGTTTTGGTCCAATTAGAGGTTTCTCTATTTCTTTAATTATAGGAATATTTTCTTCTCTTATCGTTACATATATAATTTTGAAATTATTCCTTGAAATTATTCCCATTGAAAAAACAGGTCTTAAAATTAAATGATAGATTTTTTTAAGTATCGTAAATTATCTTACATGGCATCGTCTTTTTTAATTCTAATGACTATTCTTTTTATTTTTTTTAAAGGATTAAATTTAGGAATTGATTTTAAAGGTGGCTTTAATGTTGAAGTCAGATCTGATTTAAGCAATCAGGAATTAACAACTATATTTTCGAGGATTGATACCTCAAGAGAGGTCATAGTTAAAAAAGAAATATCCTCTAATGTTTACAGCGTTAGGATTGAGTCTGGTATTGGTGATAAATTATTCTTAGACTCATTAAAAGAGAGTATTTCCACTTTAACAAATATTGAGATATTAATGTCTGAATATATAGAACCTACATTTAGCTTGGATTTAATTCAAAATGCTATTTACGCATTACTTTCTTCAATTTTTGTCATTGCACTTTATATTTGGATTAGGTTTGACTGGCAATTTGCCTTTGCTGGAATCTTAGCATTACTCCATGATGTAGTTATATCTATAGGCTTCATGAGTATTTTTAATATTGAATTTAATTTAACTATGATAGCAGCTATTTTGCTTATAGCCGGTTATAGTATTAACGATACAATTGTTTTATTTGATAGACTAAGAACATTGAGTTCTGAAGAGGACGTTAAAATTGACCTTCCATCCATGATAAATAATTCTATTTCTTTAAATTTGAGAAGAACAATTCTTACAAGTTTTACAACTATTCTAGCTTTAATTTGCCTTATTATTTTAGCTCCAGTTAACCTCACTGAAATGCCTATAGTTTTTATTTTTGGTGTATTGATTGGAACTTATTCTTCAATTTTTTTAGGCTTACCCATTATATCTGCTTTGGATTATGAATCTGTATTAAAATCAAGAGATTCTTGATATTTTTTCAAATACTTACCAGTAAAATTACTACTTATTTTAGTTAATTGATTAGGCGTTCCTTCAAAAAGTATTTGTCCACCATTAACCCCACCTTCAGGCCCTAGGTCGATTAACCAATCACTTGAATTAATGACATCATAATTGTGTTCAATTACTATTACTGTATTTCCATATTCAACAAGTCTGTGAAGAATTTCTAATAATTTTTTAATATCATCAAAATGCAATCCAGTCGTAGGTTCATCTAAAATGTATAATGTTTTTCCCGTTTGTCTTCTTGATAATTCTTTTGCTAATTTAATTCTTTGAGCTTCGCCTCCTGATAAGGTAGTTGCTGATTGTCCAATAGAAATATACCCAAGTCCAACTTCCTTTAACGTTTTTAATTTTGAAAATACTTGAGGGTTGGCTTTAAAGAAATCACATGCATCATCAACGGTCATATCAAGAATATCACTAATATGTTTATTATTATATTTAACTGAAAGTGTTTCCTTATTATAACGTTTACCATTGCAAACCTCGCACTTTACGTAAACAGGAGCTAAAAAATGCATTTCAATTTTTTTCAAACCATCTCCTTCACAACTTTCACATCTTCCTCCTTTGACATTGAAAGAAAATCTACCTGGCTTATATCCTTTAACTTTTGCTTCAGGTAAGCTGGCAAACCAATCTCTAACTGGAGCAAATAAACCAACATAAGTTGCGGGATTAGATCTGGGCGTTCTTCCAATTGGGGATTGATTTATATTGATAACTTTGTCAATTTTATCAATTCCTTCGATAGATTTATAGGGAAGAGTTCTAATTATTTTTTCATTGATTCTATTATTAATAGCTCCATAAAGAGTTTCATTAATTAAAGTTGATTTACCGCTACCTGAAACACCAGTTACGCAGATAAAATTTTTCAGAGGAAAATCAATAGATATTTTTTTTAAATTATTACCCTCTGCTTCTTTTATTTTTATAAAACTATCTTTAAATAAAATTTTTTTTAAATTTTTATATCTTGGTATATTTCCAATT
>JAQBUY010000061.1 GCA_027623775.1 Pseudomonadota bacterium | reverse complement strand
TTAATAATATTAATTTTTAAGAATCACTCCGCTGAGTACATAAGACAAAATTCTTAAAGAACTAAATATATACCTGTTAATACTAATAAAATTGCAAAAATACACTCAATGATTTTTTTCAGCAGCTGATTGTTAATAAATTTCTTTATAGAAGCTCCAAATAATGCCCATAAGCTAATACAAGGAAGATTAATTATAAAAGCAGTGAGTGAGATAAATATAATCGCAATTAGTATATTTTCGTCATTGGGGAAAAACGCTGTCGATGCAATGGTTGCAATAGTCCAGGCTTTTGGGTTAACCCATTGAAATAGAGAAGCTTCATAAAATCTTAATGGTCTCCCAGATTCAACATCATCTCTCTTTATTGAGCCAATCATACTCCAAGCTAAATATAATAAATAAATTAAACATGCCCATTTCAGATACTCCTGAATATGAGGAAATTTTTGAAATAAAGACCCTAAACCTAAACAAACAATAGATATTTGAATAGCATGTCCAGTGGATATTCCAAAAATATGAGGAACAGTTCTCTTAAATCCAAATTTAATCCCCGAAATAGTTAACATGGTATTATTTGGACCGGGAGTTATAAACATTACCAAATAATATGCAGCTAAGGCTAATATAAGAGGCAAATCAATCATGAAAATAATTAAAATTACGACTTAATTTGAAATATAGCATTATCGTAAGTGATGTGAATTGGAACTCCCGTAGATAACTCAACTGAGTTAATTTCATTAATCTGGTAAACGTCCATAACGAGCAAAAGAGCTCTTAAAGAGTTACCGTGAGCTGCGATAAGAATATTATTATTTGAACTAGAATGAATTTGAGGCAATATTTCTGATTCAAAATAATTTCTTACCCTTAAAACAACATCTTCAAGACTTTCTCCTGCGGGTGGTCTGTCGCTATATCCCCTTCTCCATTTATAAACTTGCTCTTCACCATATTTATCTGCTGTTTCTTTTTTATCTAGGCCTGTTAAATCCCCATAGTCTCTTTCATTAAGTGCTGAATCTTCAATAATTTTATGATTATTAGTTAGATCTTCGAGTTGATCTAAACCTTCTAAAATGATTTTTGCTGTTTTTTGAGCTCTTGAAAGAACACTAGTGTAAACAAGGTCAAATTTTAACCCTAATTCCTTAAAGTTTTCAGATGCTTTTTTGGCTTCATGAACACCTTGCTGGGTAAGCTCCACATTCTTAAAACCTGTAAAAAGATTTAATTTATTCCATTCACTTTGTCCGTGTCTAATTAATAAAATGTTTTTCATTAAATCTGATATATATTAATATTAAGTTATGGTCAAATTTCGCATTGAAAAAGATAGTCTTGGGGAGGTTAAAGTTCCTTCAAATAAACTTTGGGGCGCTCAAACTCAAAGATCAGTAGAGAATTTTAAAATTGGGGTTGGAAAATTTCATTTTCAAGATGCTTTTATTCAGGCTTTAGCTTTTCAAAAAAAAGCTGCCGCACTAACTAATGAACAATTAAAACTTTTAAGCCATAAAAATGTGGTCGCAATTGGAAAAGTTTGTGATGATATTATAACAGGTAAAATGAACGAACATTTTCCACTTGTTATTTGGCAAACCGGGTCTGGAACTCAAATTAATATGAACTTTAATGAAGTCATTGCTAATAAATCAAATTTAATTTTAGAGTCAAAGCTGCTATCAAATAAACCTCTCCATCCCAACGATGATATTAATAAATCTCAGTCTTCTAATGATACAATTCCTACAGCAATGCACATAGCAACTTTAATAGCATTACAAAAAACATTATTACCTGAAATTCATTTAATTAAATCTTCTGTTAGAAATAAAATTAAAGAATTTAATGGTATTATTAAGATAGGGAGGACTCATACACAAGATGCCACTCCTTTAAAATTATCAGATGAATTTAGCGCTTATCTTGCTCAATTAGATTATGCGGAAAAAACAATCAAAAAATCTTTTTCCAAACTTTTGGAAATTGCTCAAGGAGGTACGGCAGTAGGATCAGGAATAAATGCTCATAAAAATTTTGGAAAAATATTTGCAAACAATTTAAAGAAGTTAACTAAAATGCCATTTAAGACAGCTCCAAATAAATTTGAATCATTAGCTTCTCATGATGTATTTATCGAAGTGATGAGTGGACTTGAAATTTTAACTTCTACACTATTTAAAATGGCCAACGACTTGAGAGTTCTAGCTTCAGGGCCAAGAAGTGGTATTGCTGAATTAATATTACCAGCTAATGAACCTGGTTCTTCTATTATGCCTGGTAAAATCAATCCGACTCAATGTGAGGCGCTTTCAATGATTTGCGCTCATGTCATTGGACTAAAATCTTCCATTCTATTTGCATGCACACAAGGTCATTTTCAATTAAATGTTTATAATCCTATAATTATTCATAATACTCTTGATGCTATTAATTTACTTAGCGATGGCATTAGGTCATTTACATTGAATTGCCTTAACGGGGTAAAGGCTAATAAAAAAAGAATTAATGAGCTTCTCAATAATTCTTTAATGCTAGTTACACCATTAACTAGAGTGATAGGTTATGATTTATCTTCGAAAGTAGCTCTTAATGCACACAAAAAAGGAATTTCCCTTAAGGAGTCATGCTTAGAATTAACTAACTTGACGACTAAAGAATTTGATATTTTAACTGACCCGAAAAAAATGGTCTGATTTAATTTGAATTAATAATTTTAAAATTATTCTTATCATTAAACAGCTCTTTTAATAAGTTGTATGTAATATAGTGACCTGTTTTAAATCCAATATACTTACCAATAATAGGAAAACCTGATAAATATAAATCACCAACAACATCTAAAACTTTATGTCTCATTAGTTCATTATTATATCTAAGACCTTCAGGGTTAATAGGTTGAAAATCTTTAATAACAATTGCATTATCTAAAGATCCTCCCTTAATTAGATTTTGTGATTTTAAATATTCAATCTCTTCATAAAAACCAAAAGTTCTAGCTTGAGATATTTTAGATGGATAACCTCCATTTAAGTTTTCTATATTAATGGTTTGGTCTTCGTATTTACCTTCAAAGCGAGATTCAATAAAAATGTTTAAACCTTCTTCCGTTTCTGAATTAGGTAATAATTCCCCATAACCATAATCACAATCAAATCGGACTTTTTTTTTAATTTCTATTACTTGCTGATTCATAATTTGATTTTTAATTCCTGTCTTTAAAATCTCATCAACAAAAACTTTAGAACTGCCATCCATAATCGGAACTTCTTCATTATCAATGAAGACATCACAATTAGATATATGGAGTCCAGCAAATGCACTTAGTAAATGTTCTACTGTTTTAATAAAACAGTTATCAACTCCTAGATTAGTTGAGAATTTTGTCGAGATGACATTTTTCCAACTAGCCTCAATTTTTTTATTTAAATCTTTCCTAAAAAAGGTAATGCCTGAATTTTCTTTAGCGGGATGTAACTCCAAATTTACCTCAAGACCAGTATGCAAACCTATTCCCTTAAAATATATCTTATTGGATAATGTATTTTGGAGCATTAATTAGATTATTGTCAAAACCGTAGAAAATATAAGTTTAGATTTGTAAATTATTGTATTTAGTCAAAATATATCTACAAATTACCTTTTCTAAGATAGGAAGGTACTTCTAAATCTTCATTATCATGTGTTTCAAATGATTGCGAAATCTCAACAATGTCAGTAGAATCTAAAGAGCTTTCATCTTCAGCTATTTCATTAGTTGCCTCACTAAACAAAAATAGATTTGGATCAGTTTTTATTTTGTTTTTTTTAGTCTTTTTTGAATCCTTCATACATTCATCTTTTTTTTTTTCCGCACTCATTAAGCTGGTAAGTTTTTCAAAAAAACTAGTTTTTTTCTTTTCATGAAGACTGTCATAATTAACATTTTCATGACTCTTAATATTTTCAGGTACTTCCTGCGGTGTAAGTTCAAAACCTTCTTGGTTCAAACTCTCATCTATAATTGTCCCTATTTCTTCTGAAAACTCACGTTCAGATTTATCAATCTCTTCACTTACATTTGAATTGTCTTGTTTAAAAGAAGAAAGGGTATGGTTTTCTTTATCTTTTTGAGGGTACATTAAAATTCCTTTACCCGTTTCCTCAATTCCAGTAGCAAATATACTAATTTTCAATTTTCCGGCTAAATTCTCATCAATCAAAGCTCCAAAAATAATATTTGCTTCAGGATTAACACTTTGTCTAATAATATTTGCTGCGTGATCAACTTCCATCAAAGTCATATCACTTCCACCCGATATATTAACAATTACTCCTTTAGCCGTATTCATATCTACATTCTCAATTAATGGGTTTGTTAAAGCTAAGTTTGAAGCTTCAACGGCTTTATTATCACCTTCAGCAATTGCCGTTCCCATCATGGCAAAACCCATCTCTTTAATAACAGTTCTTACATCTGCAAAATCTAAATTAATTAAACCGGGTTGAGTGATAAGATCTGTCAATCCCTTTACTCCATCAAATAAAACATTATCAGCTTTTTTAAAAGCATCAGCAAAAGATGTTTGTTCATTTGAAACTTTAAATAAATTTTGATTTGGAATTATTAATAAAGTATCAACGCTTTTTTTTAATTCCTCAAGTCCTTCATTGGCAAGGTTCATTCTTTTTGTACCTTCAAAATTAAAAGGAGTAGATACTATTGCTACAGTAACTATATTTAGCTTTTTTGCTAAACTTGCAATTACAGGAAGTGCTCCAGTTCCAGTTCCGCCACCTAATCCAGCAGTTAAAAAAAGCATATTCGTATTTCTAAGTTCTTCATTCAACTCTTCTGAACTTTCTTCAGCAGCTTCTTTTCCTACACTAGGGTCTGCACCAGCTCCCAATCCTTGTGTTTTAGAAAGCCCTAATTGTATTCTGTTAAAACATAGTGAATTTTCTAATGCTTGAGCGTCGGTATTTGCAACAATAAACTCGACGTTATTTAAATTAGATTGGATCATATTATTAACAGCATTACTTCCAGCCCCACCAACACCCATAACGGTAATTGAAGGTTTTAAGTTTTTTTGATCTAAAATTGGTTCTATATCTAGTGTCATTTTGCCCCGCAAATTTCTACCTATAGTAGGTCTACGAATCTTTTGTACCATATTTTGTTAGAAAAAGAATCATTTTTTTTTAATAAACTAAGGTTTTCAAGTGAACCATCTGCAATAAGTTCATTAAGTGTAAAAAGTGACATAATTGAAGGGTTATTCCAAAATGTAGGAATACCTATTACAGGCTTAGGTTCAGCTAATTCAGCGTCAATTCCAAATTTTTTTTTAAGATAAGGCTTTAGGTTTAACTGCATTGATCCCCCTCCAGTAAGGAGGTAAGAGTAAAAAAACTTAGATTTTGGAATAGTATGCAAAACAAAATTAAATATTTCATCAATTCTAGATGATAAAATTGACTTTAGATAATCATGTTCAATTTTTCTTTTTAAGTTTTTACCTAATTCTTCCCATACAGGAATTTCAATAGATCTTTTTTCTGTTAAATCTAAATCAACATGATTGATTTTTACTTTTTCAGCAAAATCATTACTCACATTTAAAATTTTCATAAAATCATTTGTTATAAATTGACTACCTAAGGGTAAGGTTTTAGTTAATAAAATTTTTTCATCTTTAATGATTATTATTTTAGTAGACTTAAATCCAATATCAATCATCACAATATTTCTTTTATCTAGATTTAAGGACTTTAAATAAAGATAATAAATAACGTTTAAATCATAAATAGAAATAATATTAACACCAACTCTATTAAAAATATTTTTATAAAAATTTAATTGTGTATTGGTAATAGATGTTGCTATAGCATTTAAAGTAAGATTATTACAAGTAATACCAATTGGATTATCGGTAATAATATTTTGATCAGTTGTAAAATTAGATCTAAAACAATGAACAGTTTTTGATCGATATTTATTATTTATAGAATTAAAAAGTTGTCTTAAGTGGTTATTTTCTACTTGAAAACCATTTAAAATAATTTTTTCAGAAATTAAAAAATTTTTATTTTGACTACTAGAAGAAAGTAAAATGACATCATTAACTTTATGATTTAATTGTCTCTGAGCTCTATCAATAGATTTTTTAATTGAATCGACAAAACTATCGAAATCAACAATAGTTTTTCCATTAAAGCCTAAAGTATTAGATTTTCCAACTCCTATAATATTAGAAATATTATTTTCTTTATTGATTACAAAAGTCTTAATGGAGCTTGAACCAATATCAATAATTGCAATATGTTTATAATTCATTTCATTCTTATGGAATCACTTAAAAAATTTCTAAGATCTAGATATATTTTAAAATTATCATCTTTTATAAATATACTAAGTTTTTCATTTAAAAAAGTTATTAATTTTTTATCAAAAATTTTTGGTAGCATAATTTTTCTTCCATCAAATAAATATAAATCAAATCTCCTATTATCAATTAATTGAATTTGATAAAATTGATTAAAGTTATTTATTTCATATAAAAATTGAATAAATAGTGGATCAATCCTTGATATGTCTAATGTTATATCTTGCAATTGAATATTTTTTATAAAATTTTTATTAAAAAAAAAACTTTCAGAAATTGAACCATTTTGAAAAATTATTTTTTTATTAATGTTATTAATAGCAAAGGGTGAGTAAGTAGAGAGAGATAAATGAACTTCATTTTTT
>JAQBUY010000060.1 GCA_027623775.1 Pseudomonadota bacterium | reverse complement strand
TGGATCTATGAAGAGGATATTGGGCTAACTTGTAGTTTTTTAATCTCCGATGAAGCTGCTAGAATTTCTGGTCAAGTAATTGGCGTTGATGGTAACGCAATTAGATTAGATTAAATTTAATCTTTGAATTTTAATAACCTAAATTTATATCAATTTCTGTGATCATTTTTTTCTTTTTAAGAAAAAGTTTTAAATTTTTAATAAATAATGAGAGTGTTTTTTCAATGTAATTTCCATGATCATCTGAAGATACATGAGGGGTAATTATTAAATTTGGAATTTTCCAAAATTTAGATTTTTTTTCTATAGGTTCTTGATTAAAAACATCTAAAATTGCCCCTGCTAGTTCATTTTTAATTAATTTTTTACATAAAATTTCATAATCTAATACTGATTGACGACCAATATTTACAATACCGCAAGTTTTTTTTAGCAAATTTAATCTTTTTTTATTAATCAAATTTTTAGTCTGAGGAGTTTCAGGAAGTGCTAAATATAAAATATCAGCTAAAGGTAAAACACGATCAATTTTATCAATTTTTACCACTTTTGAACATCCTGCAACTGGTTTACCTCTTTTGTTAACCCCAATTATGTTAGCTCCAAGAGGGTGAACAATCTTGGCCATCGACGATCCAAGCGAACCTGTTCCAACTAAAACTATATTTTTACCTTTAATTGGATTGCTAAATAATGAAACATATTTTCTATAATTTTGATTTGTAAAAATTTTAGGAATATGATTTTGAAGCATTAATACGCTCATTAGGCCATATTCTCCAGCTTTTTCTGAATGAACTCCGCTACTATTAGTTATTTTAAGTCCCTTATAAACCCAATTAAAAGGATATAAATGTTCAACTCCAGCAGCTGTACAATGTATCCATTTTAATTTTGGAGCATTTTTTTTTAAATTTGAAATTGGAAAATCATAAGTTAGCAATATATCAGAATTTGAAATAGATGAGTTAAAATTATCTTCATCCCAATCAATAAAAAAATCTATTTTTTTTTTTAATTCTGGCTCATTTTTTAAAGCATTTTCAAAATGTTTTTTTGTAATTGTAAAATTTTTTTCTCCTTCTAAATCACAAGGAAATTTACCCGGTCGGCCTCTATTATTTTTTATATGAACCTTTATCTTATTATTAAAAGTCAAAATTTGCCCTTTCTTCCATTTCTTTTATTTTACTTATGATATTTTTATCGCGATCTATTAAAGAATTATCTTCATGTTCAAATTGAATATTCAACACAGATTTACAAATTTCTTTAACAAATTGTTTATCATTTTTATTTCTTTTTGGAGCCCTAATTATCGTATCTTGTCCATTTGTTCTTACAGTATCTCCTTTAATTTTTTGTGGTTGTGGAGGTTCAATACCTTCTTGTAAATTTTTAATTAGTTTTTTTATTCCTCTTCTATAGAGCATTACTCCTTTATCAGTTGGCATCAAATGTTCACCCTTATGCCTGCTAATAGAACCCATGCCTTCTACAGCTTCTGCATCACCTGGGTTTTTTTGTTTTTCTTCTAACGATCTATTAGTTATTTCTCCTGCTTCAATTCTTTCAAATCCTTCCTTATTATTAAATTCAATTGGATCCCCTCTTTCTCCAAAATTTGCCCATGCCAATGCTACACAATTATGATCATCAACAGGAACTACCCACCTAGTAAAAGAGCTTCTACCAAAATATCTACTTTTTGTTCCATCAGCCGCGAAGGCGGCTCCAGCTTGAGTAAAATTAGGTAAAATCAATTCATTTACTCTTACCCATACATTATCATTTATTCTTCTAGTATTACATCCGAGATATTGCATTCCTCTTTCATAAAAATCTATTTCACCAAGTTCAGCAAAACCCTCTGAAAATTGAATACCAGAACTTTTGCCATGTAAAAAAGATGTATGAACTGGATCCATAATTGCATCTAATACTTGTATCCAATTACAACTATAATCAACTCGATATGGACTAGAGACATTATCTTTAATTTCAAATGAATCATATTTTGGAAAGTCAGGTATCTTGTCCATAGGTCCCAAATAAGCAAAAATTAAGCCATTAAAATCTATGACAGGATATGCTCCAAGTTTTATTGTTTCTCTTAGTTTTAAAGCAGATTTTGATTCAGGATTTTCTCCTGGTGTTTCTAAAATTTCACCATTAGTTGAAAATAACCAGCCATGATAACAGCATCTAATTCCTTTATCCTCTGTTTTTCCATATGCTAAAGAAGCTCTTCTATGTGGACAAGCTTTATGAACTAATCCGAATTTACCTTTTGGAGTTTTAAAAATTACTAAATCTTCTCCTAAAATACGAATTTCTTTTGGAACTTCATTTACTTCTGATGTTAACGCCACAGGATGCCAATAACGTCTTAAATATTCTCCACAAGGTGTACTTGGATCGGTTCTCGCTAAGATCTCATCAATTTTTGGAACAGTTGACTGTTTATAGCCTTTGAAATTTTCTTCTATAAATTTTTTGCTTTGCATTTAAGTGTCTTTTTAAAAAGCTTATTGTAAATCTTATTATTCTTAAATAAGATTTTCAATATAATAAGTTAATTATTAAAAGTATATGTCTAAAGAAAAAAACTTTTTTGAAATAAAAAAATCAAAAAATACCAATACTATATTTGGTCTTCCAGCTAAATTTTATACTGATAAAAGTTTTTGGGAAAAAGAATGTGAAACAGTTTTATCTAATGATTGGCTATTTGTAGGTTTTGCTCATGAACTTAAAAATATTGGTGATGTTATTCCATTATTTATTGCAAATAAACCAATACTACTTGTGAGAAATAATTATAATGAAATAAAAGCTTTTCATAATGTCTGCAGTCATAGATGTCTAAAACTTATAGATCATAAAAAAAATGTAGGAAAAATAATTCGTTGTCCTTATCATGCTTGGAGTTATGATCTTGATGGAAATCTAAAAGCTGCACCTCATGTTGGTGGAACAGAGCAACATAGACCAAAAGGATTTAATTTTCTTGAGCATGGTTTGAAACCAATTAAAATTCATATTTGGCATGATTGGATCTTTGTAAATTTTAATGGAAAAGCAAAAAAATTTGCTAAATATGCAGAACCACTTATCTCAAAATTAAATGATATTGATTTTTCTAAATTAAAATATGTGACAACCTTAGATTTTGGAAATATAAATACTAATTGGAAATTTTTAATTGAAAATTTTATTGAGCCCTATCATGTCCAGTTTGTTCACAAAACTACTACCAATCAACCTTTGAAAGATCATTATACTATTGTTGACGGTGTATGTTATGGTAGTGGGGTAAATGTCGATAAAGAAGATGCTAAAAATAACACAGCTTTATCAGTTACCTCTAAATATCTATCTCTTTTTCCAAATTTTATAATTGGTACTTACTTTCCAAATCAAATTGGAGTTTATCTTAATGTACCTTTAAGCCCATGTTTAACTTCTCAAAAAAGAGTAATTTATACTACAGACTCTAAGCACATGAATAAAAAGGAAATTAAAATGATTCAAAATATATGGTGGAGTGTTCATAAAGAAGATCATGAAATATGTGAAAGACTTCAAGAAGGAAGACACTCTCCCGCATCTTACGAAGGTGGTCTTTTATCTCCTGTATGGGAAAAAGGCGTTCAGGCATTTCAAAAACTTATTATTGATGCTATCATGAAACCTTCAAAACTAATAAAAAGGAAAAAAAATGTCTAAAGCAAACAATCTAGAAGGGTATCGATTAGCACATACTATGATTAGAGTTAAAGATCTAGAGGCATCTTTTAATTTCTATTGTGATACTTTAGGTATGAAAGTTTTAAGAAAAACAGATTATCCAGATGGAAAATTTACAAATGCTTTTATAGGATATGGACTCGAAACTGAGTCTCCTTGTTTAGAATTAACTTGGAATTGGGATCAAAAAGAAGACTATGATAAAGGAAATGGGTGGGGACATATTTGTATCGAAACTCTAGATGTTTATAAAGCATGTAAAGATCTTGAAAAACTTGGTGTGAATATTACTCGTAAACCAGGTCCAATGAAACATGGAACCAGAGTAATAGCTTTTTGTGAAGATCCTGATGGATATAAAGTAGAATTAAATGAGCCAATAAAAGTATAATTTGAAAGGAAATAAAAATGTCAAAAAAACCTCAGCTTTATAAGTTTAAAGATATAGAGCATAGACTTCATACTTTAGAGCCAGGAAAAAGTTATATTAAACCTTTTGTAACCAGCAAAGTAAGCAACACAATGTGTGGAGGATTAAATTTTTTAAATAAAGTATCTGTGCCATGGGACTTAACATGTGATGAAATTATTTACTGTATGGAAGGAACTTTCAGATTAACATGTGATGGCCAGTCTTATATTTGCAATCCAGGAGACGTGCTTTACATACCTAAAGACAACCATATAGCTTATGAATGCGATGAAAAATGTATTATTTTTTATGCTGCATATCCACACGACTGGAAACAGCAAGCAGGTATAACATTTGTTCCCGGAATAGATCCAGAGGATATGCCACAATAATAAAAAATGAGGATATAGACATGAGTAAAAATAATAAAATTTATTATGAAAATTTTAAAGATGCAGTTGAACGTAATAAGAAAAAGATACCTTCAGTTTATAAAAAATTAAAAAATGCTGGGGTAAAATATGTTTTATCCAGTTGGATTGATCTTCATGGTATTCCAAAAACAAAACCAGTTCCAATGTCAGATTTTGAGCCCTTATGTTTGGGAAAGGGTCCTCAGTTTGCTGTGCATTCGATCTCTTTTGTTCCTGAACTAACTCCAGCAGATTCTGATCAAGTTATGCTGCCAGATTTAGAAGCTGTTTATATTTGCCCTTGGGACACTTCGACAGCAATTATTTTTGCAGATCTTTTTTGGGAGGACAAACCTTATAATGTTTGTCCTAGACAAGCACTTAAACGTAACATTCAAAAAGCTCAAGACTCTGGTTATATAGGTATGGCAGGTATTGAACCTGAATTTATTGCAATGAGATATGATGAAGATGGTAAACCAGTAAAAGCTATTGATACAGATCCTGTTAAAGGGATTAGACCTCGTAGACAGGCTTTCGGTTATGATGTTGAGCATTCATTAGACTCTATGCACTTTTTAAAAGAATTAATCGATATTCTTAATAGTTTGGGATGGCAGTTACACGATGTTGTTGCTGAAGGAGCTTATTCACAATTTGAATTAGATTTTCATTACACAAATCTTTTGGAGATGGCTGATAGATTAGTATTTCTTCGTATTCTTCTAAAAGAAGTAGCAAAAAAGCATAATATGTTTATTACATTTATGCCAAAACCTACCATTGGAGATTGGAGATCTGGAGCTCATATTAATTTTTCTATGATTGATAAAAATGGAAAAAATATTTTTGATGCAGGTAATAAATGGTCAAAAGAATCTTTCTTTGCTGTAGGTGGACTAATGAAACATGCTGAAGCATTAACTTCAATAACATGCTCCACGGTAAACTCTTATAATGGATTAGTTCCAAGAGTTGGAGGATTTGAAGGAGGTACTGTTACTTGGGCACCAACAAATATTACTTATGGTCACAATAATAGATCTGCACAATTTAGACTGCCTCAAAATAGATTTTGCATAGAAAATAGAGCTGCAGACATGACTATGAATGTGTATTTGGCTTTTTCAATGACTCTTGCTGCAGCAGTAGAAGGAATTAAAATGAAAATTCATCCAGGCAAGCCTACTGATCAAGATCTTTATAGTATGACTGATAAAGAAATAAATAAACTTGGCATTAAAAGATTGCCAAGAAATCTTCTTATGGCTTTAGAAGCTCTTAAAAATGATAAATTATCTGACGAAGTTATAGGCGAGGTTATGAAAAAATCATTGTTGGCTTATAAGAACGACGAATGGGAAAGATACCATCAAGCAGTTACAGATTGGGAAGTGAAAGAATACCTTAGACTTTATTAATTCATGAGGGATTATGAAAAGTTTAAATTGGGAAATATTAAGCTTTTATCTGGCAAAACTCTAAGATCAGCAGAACTAGCATATAAAACTTACGGAAAATTAAATAAGAGTGCTTCTAATGTAATTATT
This sequence comes from Pseudomonadota bacterium, assembly GCA_027623775.1. Lineage (GTDB taxonomy): Bacteria > Pseudomonadota > Alphaproteobacteria > HIMB59 > HIMB59 > HIMB59. Next base: position 967 of record JAQBUY010000060.1, on the reverse strand, counting down.
CTTCCAACTTTTTATACAGGAAGTCATATTAGAAATGAGGGGTTTATAGGAAAAAATAGAGCTATTAATCCAAATAAGTATTTTATCGTATCTATCAATATGTTTGGCAATGGTTTTTCATCATCTCCGAACAATACTATAAAAAATCAATCTGGCTCAAAATTTCCAACATTAACTTTATGGGATAATATTTATTGTCAACATAAACTTATAACAGAAAAATTAAAAATAAAAAAAATAGCATTAGTAACTGGCTGGTCAATGGCAGGTTGTCAATCATATCAATGGGCTGCTCAATATCCTAACATGGTAGAAGCGATTCTTCCCTTTTGTGCTTCTTCTAAAACGTCAATTCACAATCATGTTTTTTTAGAAGGAGTTAAAGCAGCACTTACTGCTGATAAAAATTGGAGGAAAGGAAATTATAAAAAACAACCTACTGAAGGTTTAAAAGCTTTTGGTCGTGTCTATGCTGGTTGGGCTTTTTCCCAAGATTTTTTTAGAAAAAAACTTTATAAAAAAATTGGTTTTAAAAATGTAGAACATTTACTTAAAGATTGGGCAAATGATCATGCAAAAAACTGGGATGCAAATAATTTATTATCAAAACTTAAGACGTGGCAATTAAATGATATAAGCAAAGGACCAATTTATAAAAATAATTATATTAAAGCGCTTAAATCGATCAAAGCAAAAACAATTTTAATGCCTTGTAATCAAGACTTGTACTTTAGAACTGAAGATAATGAATACGAAAAAAAATATATTCCACAATCTTCTTTAAGACCTGTTGACTCTTCTTTTGGTCACTGTGCAGCGAGTCCTGGAAATGATAAAAATTTTCAACTTCAATTAGATAAAAATATTAAAGAATTATTATCCTGATAATTATTTTGAAGATCTTTGAAATTTAGGAAGACCATCAGTTATTTTATAAAAATCTGATTTTGTTTTCACAAATATATTT
>JAQBUY010000059.1 GCA_027623775.1 Pseudomonadota bacterium | reverse complement strand
ACACAAACTTTTATCTTTATTTCAAAGATCTATGCCTAAAATTCTATTTATAGAAAGAGGCATTAAAATTGATGAGGCAGAATTTGATGCCTATATACCAATGTGTGATTTAGGAAAAATGTTTAGAAAAGAATTATCAAATTTTGAAAAGGTTAAAGATCATTATTTGTACGCTAATGAACAAAAAATTAATGCAATTAAAACTAAAATGTCAAAAAATAAACTAAAATGTGGAATTAGTTGGAAAAGTAATAATGCAATAATGGGTAAGGGAAAAAGTTTTGAATTAGAATTTCTCGAACCTCTTTTAAAAAATCAAAATATTCAATTTATTAATTTACAATATGGCGATGTAAATCATGACTTATCACATATCAAAAATAAATATCAAACTGATATATTAGATACTTCAGATATAGATAATTATGAAGATATGGAGGGTCTGGCAGCTCTTATAGATAGCTGTGATATAATTGTTACATCAAGTAATTCTAATGCTCACCTTGCAGGTGCGCTCGGAAAAGAAACCTATCTCATCCTTCCTAAAGCCAGCTCATTAATTTGGTATTGGGAACACAAAATGGATAAAATCAGTCAGTGGTACAAATCTATCAATATATTTAATCAAACGATGACTAACCAGTGGGAAGATCCAATATCAAAAATTACCAAGATAATTGAAAAAAAGTATCTTTAAATAAAAATTGGTTTAATAAAAATTTTATTTTTATTTATCAAATTAATTTTTTTATGTAATCCTTCATCAACATTAGTATAGATCACATTTTCAGAATACTCCCAAACTGGTAAATCCTGATGGCTATTACCAATATAATCAAATTTGAGAATTCCTAGATTTTGATGAATAAATTTCACTTTATTTAAACTAATCATATTGTAATTTTTGGTTGTTCCATACACACCATCAAAAATATTTAATTTATCAGTTATTTTTTTTATTGCTAATTCATGTGAACCAGAAATGAGATAAACTTTTCTATCTGACTTTTTGGCAGTCTCTATAAAATCTAAACATGATTGATTGAAATGAATTTCATCAAAATTAATATTGTAGTTTTTTGATACATGAAACTTGACATTAGGCTTACCAAACATCAAAAATCTAATAAGAATACCAATGATACTAAAAAAATTATTCGAAATATGTTTTTTTAAAGCCAGTTGACCAATATCTTCTTTAATAACAGTGCCATCTAAATCAACAAAAAGAGGAATTAAATCACTCATTATTATATTTTTTATAAAAAGAAGCTGTTACTTCTAATCTTTCACTTATAAGTTTTTCTTTAATATTACCAATACAATCACATTTAACCGTATTACCTTTTTTGATTAATTCATTATAAGCAATTAAAGTCATAATTTCTTTTTCTTTATTTTTAAAATTTTTTCTACCTCTTTTTTCTTCAGGAAATGATTTAAAAAAATCTTCAACTATTTTTATGGATACTTTTTTAATAATTTTAATATTTTGGTATCGTGGCATTATTTTATAATTTTTCTTGGAAGGATGATTTTTCATAATCTCCATTAATGTTTAAAATGTCTATGGTTAAGTTCATGAAGATGCATTTTATTTTTTTTTGCAAAAGAAATAATTTTATTGTCATTGATAGAACCCATGGGTACAAATATTTTGATATTTAGTTTTGTTTTTAAGATTAATTCAAGAGAGTCTTCAAATGGAAAAAAAGCATCAGAAAATAAAAACATCTGTTTCTTAAGGTTTACTTTATGAAGTTGTTTCAATTTATTGATTGCATTATTGAGAGCGTCTATTCTAGACGTCTGTCCACCACATTGAGATAATAACTTTTCCTTATCAAAAATTGCTATCGCATTAGATTTTACAAATTTTAATACATGGGTAAAAAATTTTATTTCTATGTCTTTACTAATATTATTTCCTGTAATCTTTTTTGTTTTTATTGGAGAAAGATCCATTTCCTGGTGAAGAGTGCCTGCAAAAATAGATCTAGATTCAGATAAAGGAAGTTTTTTATTTACTTTTAATACTCTTAAGTTTTTCTTAGTAGACAGTATTTCAATTGCCTTAGGACTAAAATCAGTTGATGCGATAACTTCATAAAATCCTTGAATAATTATTTTAGCTACCTGCTCATCAACTTTTTTATTAAAAACAACAATACCACCAAACGCACTTATTGGATCTCCTGATAAGGCGAGCTGAAATGTTTTGGTCTGTTCTTTATGAATAGCCGCTCCACAGGGAGTATTGTGCTTCACAATGGTAACTATATGTTTATTAGTTTTGGGAGCATTAAAAACAACATTTAATGCGGCATCAAGATCAAGTAAGTTATTATAACTCAGTTTTTTCTCCCCACTTATTTGTTCAAAAGCGTTTTTTTGAATTTTTGCATGCGCTGTCTGATGAGGGTTTTCGCCATAACGTAAATCAAATAACTCCATTTTACTGGTATCTTCTTTTTTAAACCAATTAACAATATGTTGATCGTATTGATTGGCATGTTCTAATGCTTTGATTGCAAATATTTTATTAAAAGTATCAATAGTTTTAAAAGATTTTTCAAATTTAAGGTAGTCGTTAGGATCGATAAGAGTCATTGTTTTTTCGTAATTTTTGACTGAGGCTCTGATGAGACTATGACCCCCTATATCAATCATTTCTATGATTTTTTTATGATCTTTAGTTTTTTTTAGTGTTTCTTCAAAAGGATACAAATTGACAATGAGCAAATCAAAATTAATCATTTGATTTTCTTTTAATTCATTTTGATGTAGCGCTGAATTTTCTGCTAGCAAACCACCAAATATTTTTGGATGTAGTGTTTTGACTCTTCCGCTTAATATTTCTTTTTGCTTTGTATATTGAGAAATTTCTTTAAAGGGTAGGCCAAGTTTTTTTAAATATTTAGATGTTCCTCCAGTAGAATAAATAGTAAATTTTTTTTTAATTAAGAAATGAGCAAAATGATCAAGATTTTTTTTATCATAAACACTAATAAGTGCATTTTTATATTTAAACATTATGAAAATTTTTATTTAGTTCATTTGTAGAATTTAAAAGATTTTCTTGTTTAAACAGATAAGATCCTGCAACTAAAATATTTGCTCCAGCATGAATGCATAAAGGTCCTGTCATATTGTCCACCCCACCGTCAACACCTATATCGATAGCTATTTTTTTTTCTTCGGTAAACTTTTTCATTTCTTGAACTTTTATTAATTGCTCATTCATAAATGATTGACCGCCAAAGCCAGGCTCTACAGTCATCACAAGTGCTTGATCAATAAGGTTAATAAAAGGAATAATTTTTTTCCAATCTGTATTAGGCTTAACAGCTAGGCCAGATTTTAGATTTTTTGATTTAATGAAGTTTAAGTTACTTTCTATATCCTCGTCCACTTCAATATGGAAAGTGATAATGTCTGATCCAGCATCAATGTAATCTTGAAGAAATTTATCAACACGATTAATCATTAAATGAACATCAAAAGTCTTTTCGGTATAGCGCCTTATATCTGATATAAATTTTGGACCAAAAGTTAAATTAGGAACAAAATCTCCATCCATTACATCAAGATGAATATATTTTGCATCCGATTGATCGAAATCTTTTATAATTTTTTCCATATTGGAAAAAGGACCACCAAGAATAGAGGGTGCAAGAATGGGACTCATTAATTAGCTATTTCTTTGGAGTGCAGATATAAAGAAGGAGTCTGATCCTCCAAAATCCTTAAATGAGTAGGGGTTAATAAAGTATCCATTATTTTTTTTTAATAGTTTATCAGATTTTAGATTAATTGTATTAAAATCAGTATTCTTTTTTAAAAATTTATCAATAACTTCAATCGTCTCAACAGGATGAAACGAGCAGACCATATATATAATCACCCCATTATTACTAATTATAGATAACGCCTGGTTGAGCATTTCAAGTTGTAGTGATTGTTTTTCCTTTAAAGCCATTTGTTTTATTTTAAATGAAACGTCAGGATTTCTTCTAAATGTTCCTAGTGATGAGCAAGGAGCATCTAAAAGAATATATTCAAATTTTTCCTTAGTTTGAAAATCTAAAAAATTTTCTTCTTGGATATCTAGATCTAGGCCAAGGCGATTAGTATTTTCGTAAAATTTTTCTATTTGTTCTTTATTATTATCAAGCGAAGTCACTTCACAGCCAAAAGAAGAAAGAAGAAAGCTTTTACCTCCGGGCGCAGCGCAACAATCTAAAATTTTTTTATTTTTCACTATTTCACGAATAGATCTTATGCACTCATAATTACCAATATCTTGAACCCAAGAATTTTTTTTTAAGTCATGAAAATCTTCTAACGTGGAAACTCTTAAGTCGTAAAGAGCATTTTGATTATTTTTATAGGACACCTGATAATTAACAGGTTTTTCATTTAATGTTCTAAAAATATATTCATGAATTTTTTTACTAGAATAAATTTTGATAAGCTGTTTTTTAAAATCATTGTTAATTTTCGTACTTTGAATATTTTTTAAAAGACTATCTTTTTCACTTAATATTTTTCGAAGGAGCGCATTCACAAATCCTGAAATTTTAAAAGATTTACTAAATTCAACAGCATCATGAACAACCGCATATTCTGGTTTTTTTGAAAAAAAAATCATAATCATTGCTATTTGAATGATCATAATTCCATCAGGGTGTGATTTTTTATGGGAAAGTTTTTTTATAATCTCTAAGGTATTAAGATGACGTCTGTAATATTCTTGTACTGTAAGAAAAATAAAAGATCTTTTGATTTCTTCAAAACTCTGCACGGCGTTATCAACGCTCTGCCCTTTATTAATTTTTTGAATAGCGTTAAATATATTAACGATATCAGAAGATTTAGTTTTGTTTATAACCGACAATGAGCGACTCTACCACACTGGGATCTGCAAGTGTTGAAGTATCGCCTAACTGATCAGATTCATTGGAGGCAATTTTTCTTAAAATTCTTCTCATGATTTTTCCTGATCTTGTTTTAGGCAATCCAGGAGAAAATTGAATTTTATCAGGTGTTGCTATAGGGCCAATCTTACTTCTAATCCAGTTTATTAATTCTTTTCTTAATTCTTCTGATGTTTCTACACCTGTATTAGTGGTGACGTAAGCATAGATCCCTTGACCTTTAATGTCGTGAGGATAACCCACAACAGCAGCTTCACTAACTAAAGGATGTTCTACAAAAGCGCTTTCAATTTCAGCCGTTCCTAATAAATGTCCTGAAACATTGATGCAATCATCAACTCTTCCCGTTATCCAATAAAATCCATCTTTATCTCTTTTACAACCATCACCTGTAAAATACTTACCTTTAAATTGAGAAAAGTATGTTTCAATAAATCTTTTATGATCACCATAGACAGTTCTCATTTGACCAGGCCAACTATCTTGTATGCATAATTTACCTTCGCATTCCCCATCCAATATATTTCCCTGATCATCAACAATAATAGCCTCGATCCCAAAATAAGGTTGTCCGGCACTGCCGGGTTTTAATTTACTATTACCTGGAATGGGAGAAATTAGATGACCGCCAGTTTCTGTTTGCCACCAAGTATCTATAACAGGACAGCGGTTTTTCCCTACGACCTCCGCATACCAATTCCAAGCCTCAGGATTAATAGGTTCACCGACGGTCCCTAGAATTCTGAGAGAAGAAAGAGAACAGCGATTGACAAAGTCACTACCTTCTTTCATGAGAGCCCGAATAACAGTTGGCGCGGTATAAAAAATATTAACTTGATGCTTATCGCAAATTTGCCAAAATCTTGAGAAGTTAGGGTAGTTGGGAACCCCTTCAAATAATAATGTTTGTGCGCCATTGGTTAAAGGCCCATACAGAGAATAAGAATGACCTGTTATCCATCCGGCATCAGCAGTACACCAGTAGACATCTCCTTGATGATAATCAAAAGAATATTTGTGAGTGAAGGATGCGTAAACTAAATAACCACCGGTAGTATGAAGAACGCCTTTAGGTTTTCCGGTTGATCCCGATGTGTATAAAATAAATAAAGGGTCTTCAGCGTTCATTGGCTCACATTCACATTCATCGTTAACGGAAGTGAGAAGATCGTCTAAATAAAAATCATTTTTCATATGAAGTTTTTCTTTTGTTTTTGTATAATTGATAACTAAAGTTTTGATGTCATCATCACAATTTTCAAGCGCAGTATTAATATATTTTTTTAAGGGAATGACTTTCCCGCCTCTTATCCCCTCATCAGCAGTAATAACGAATTTTGAATTACAGTCTTGAATTCGACCTGCAATTGATTCAGGGGCAAACCCTCCAAATATCACAGAGTGAATAGCTCCAATTCTAGCACATGCCAACATGGCAAAAGCAACTTCTGGAATCATAGTTAGATAAACTGTAACTCGGTCTCCTTTTTTCACTTCCATTGATTTTAAAACATTAGCAAATTTACTTACTTCTTTTTTCAATTGTAAGTAAGTATAAGTTTTTGATTGGTTAGGGTCGTCTCCCTCCCAAATGATTGCTATATCATCAGGATTTTTTTCTGCATGACGGTCAACGGCATTATGGCAAACATTGAGTTCGCCATCTTCAAACCACTTGATAGAAACATCGTCATTAAAATTTGTATTTTTTACTTTTGTAAAATCCTTGGACCAAGACACATGTTGTTTTGCAATTTTTGACCAAAAAGCATCCTTATCGTTAAAGGATTCCTGATACATGGTTTCGAATTGATTTTGAGAAAGTAAGGGGTCTTTAAGGGGAAATTCTTTTATCATAGAGAGCTTAGTTTAATGATTTTTCTCCATTGTTTCAATGATACTGGCATGACGCTTAAACGGGATTGTTTTACAAGTGAAAAATCATTAAAAAACGGGTCTTCTTTTATTTGATCAAGCGTAACATCAGATAAACTCTTCACATAGGCAACATCGACCATTCCAAACCTACCTTTTGGATCTGTTGGATCTGGGTAATATTCTTTTATAACTCTAACTATTCCTTTAATGGCTCTTTCCGAGACCGAGTGGTAAAAGAAACACTCATCTCCTTTTCTCATAGCCTTTAGGTTATTAGAGGCCTGATAATTTCTGACACCATTCCATTGTGTTTTTTTATTTTTTATTTGTTGATCCCAGGACCAGGTACCGGGTTCAGATTTCATTAACCAGTAGTTCATCTAATTTTTCCTCATATATAATTAATAGTACTATTTTATAAAATTTTCATTAATTAAAATATTCGGTGTTGGCCTTATGTTATAATTATTTTTTTTAAATTTGTAATTTTT
>JAQBUY010000058.1 GCA_027623775.1 Pseudomonadota bacterium | reverse complement strand
AAAGATACAGATTTAGTCACTAATTTTATTTCTCAAATTTTTGCGTTAACTTCGATTACAAAAATACAACATCTAAATTTTTATGAAGGGGTTTTAAAAACATTAAGTGAGGAAGAGATTAAAGACTACCAGTTTGTTAACGACGTTTTTCTGAAATCTCATTACTATTTTCAAATGATGATAGATAATCAAAATCCGGGTGTAAAACTCATGAATACAAATAGTGCTTTCTTTGAATATAATAGCAAAATTCATTTTACCCATCATAAATTAACTAAATGTTTGTTTTATATTCTCAAACACCCCTACCAAATATTTAGTGAATTGAAGCAGGAGGGGCTGACCTCGCAAGCGGCATTAAATGTTTTATGTAATCTTGAAAATAAACCAACGATGATGGAAATCCATAAAAATGGAAAAGTATTATCCTGTCCCGAAAATTCTAGCTCTTGGGAAAATAACGTTCTTAGTTGGACAAATGATAATGTCCAGACATCTCTAAGAGGGCTCATTATATTCTATGATGATTTGCTTGCTGATACAGAGGATATGCTGATTACAATTGCTGCCCATTTAAAGGAAGCGGGTTTTGAAATAGAATTGAACCCACTAGAAATAAGTAAAATAGCAGAGAAATTTCAATTTGATCAGAGAAATACTATTCCAATAGAAATATCTAATAATGAAAAAAAATTAATTGATAGAGATTGTGGTGCATTAATTGAAAAATTTTTTTCAAAAAAAACACTTAATTATCAAAATGCTCTTAACGCAAAATAGTTATAATTATTTTTTATGAATTTCGATAAATCTTCCTATCAGGAAATCAGAAATCTTGTCGAGAAAAAATACCCATTAGCAAAATTAATGGTTGTATCGAAAAATAGACCTGCATCAATGATTCGAGAGGCTATTCAGGAAGGAGCTTTGCTCTTTGGTGAAAATAAAGTTCAAGAAGCAGAGAAAAAATTTGACGAATTAAGAAAAGATTTCAATGATATTGAGCTTCATCTCATTGGCCCCCTTCAAACGAATAAAGTCAAGCAGGCCATGAAAATTTTCGATGTTATACAGTCTGTGGATAGGGAAAAATTAATAAAAGAAATTTCAAAAAATCATTCAGAATTATTAAGAACTCAAAAATTTTATCTTCAAATTAATATTGGAAAAGAAGATCAAAAGTCGGGAGTTTTTCCAGAACAAACCAAAACCCTTTATGACTATGCAGTTGAGCAAGGTCTCAATATAGTGGGCTTTATGTGCATTCCCCCTAACGATAAAGAGCCAGATACTTATTTTTATCAAATGATTGAGCTGAAGAATTCGATTAATCCTAATCTACTATTAAGTATGGGTATGAGTGGCGATTATCAATCCGCGTTAAAACACCAAACAAATTGTATTAGAATAGGATCTTTATTTTTTAATGATCAATAAGTTTTTTTTAGCATTTATTTTTATGATGTCTTTTATCAATGTACACCATCTTTATGCATTAGAATTTAGTTGTGACTTTGAAGAGGTGCATTCCAATGGAACGGTAAACCAGGGCATAGTTTTATTAAAAAAAGACAAATTAAGATATGAATATTACGACGATGATTTATTTATAATATTTGTTGAAGGAGAACAGACCTACCTATTTGACAAAAAAACCAATACGTCAAAAAATATTAAAAATAATCTTGACTCAATTCAAATTATTATGAAATTAGCAAATCAGTTCCCTTATATTAAAAAAGACTTTAAAGAAAAAGATACTCATATAAAAATCGAATTGAATAGCCAAAATAATTTTATTAAAAGAATTTCCATAGATAGTAAAAGAGCTAGACTTAGTTTGTATCTAAAGAATTGCATTCTTGATAAGACAATTAATAATATTTTTTTTAAATTTAATCCCGTCTTTGAGTACCGTTAATGTTTCTAGATATTCAATCAAATGATCCAGATCTTTTAAAATTTTTAGAAGAAAATATTTCTAAAACGACACCTAGCCTTATATTAAGCAAAAAAGATCACCGTCTTTTAACTTTAAATTTTTTATCCTCTAAAAATGAAGTCAAAATATCCTGTCTCAATCAAGATCCTATTAACATGTCTAAGCCTTTTCACTTTTCTGAAATCGTTAATAAAATCAATCATTTTCAACAAAATTACTTTGTTGAGATTGGCCCTATGGAGTATTTTCCATTTGACGGCTCTTTGAAATTGAATGAAAAAAATACACTGCTCACCCAAACACAAAATCAAATACTATGTAGCCTTGTATGTTTTGAAGAGGGAATAGAAAAGAAAAAACTTTATGAATCTATTTGGGTTAGTGATAAAAACATTTCAGATAATAAACTGGATACACATCTGACAAACTTAAGAAATCATATTTTTGATTTTAGTAATTATAAATTAAATTTCAAAACTTTAAGAGGTTCTATAAAATTAGATATTAGTTAGATATTAATATTTCTCTTTTCCCGGTTTGACTGGGCTTTGAAACTACGCCTCTATCTTCAAGAACTTCCATAATTCGTGCTGCTTTATTATATCCAATTTGAAAATTTCTCTGTAAATAGCTAGTTGAGGCTCTTCCACTATTTTTAATTAAGTCAATTGATTTTGTTACTAGCTCTTCATCTTCATCACTAATTTGAGAGCCAGCGTCTTCTAGTCCGTCGCTTTCAAGTATTCGTTCTATTTCCTCAACATATTGAGTGGCCTGGTTAGCTTTGATTTCAGAGATCATTTTTTGAACTTCTTTATCCGACATAAAAGCTGACTGATATCGAATGATCCCACTCCCGTTAATCATCATAAGCATATCTCCGTTACCTAATAATTGCTCAGCTCCAACTTCACCTAAAATAGTTCTACTATCGTATTTACTTGCTACTTGAAAACTAATCCTAGATGGAAAATTAGCTTTGATGCTTCCTGTAATAATATCCACACTTGGTCTTTGTGTTGCCATCACTAAATGTATTCCGCATGCTCTAGCTTTTTGCGCAAGTCTTTGAACATAATGTTCCACTTCTTTTCCAGCCGTCATCATCAGGTCTGCCATTTCATCAATCACAACAACTATAAAAGGCATTTTTTCTTCAGTTTGGTCATTGAAATTTTCAAGACTTCTGCACCCAACTTCGTTCATAAGTTGATATCTATTTTCCATTTCATTACAAACCCACTTAAGGGCAATGATGGATTTTCTTGGCTCAGTTACAACCGGTGTTAACAAATGAGGAATGTCGTTATATACACTTAGCTCAATCATTTTAGGATCAATAAGAATGAGTCTTAATTCAGAAGGTTCAAATTGATAAAGCATACTTGTTAATAAACTATTAATAAAAACAGACTTTCCTGACCCAGTTGTCCCTGCTACTAATAAGTGAGGCATCTTAGATAAATCTACTACTTTTGTATTTCCGGTAATATCTTTGCCTATGCAGATAGGAATTTTATGATTAGTTTTTTTAAACTCATTGGAAGCTAATAGTTCTTTTATAGTCACCATCTCTCTTTTTTTATTGGGTATTTCAATACCAATAAATTTAGTCCCATAAACCTGAGCTATCCTAACTGAAGTGGCGCCCATACTCCGAGAGATATCATCGGCCAAATTAATAATGGAATTAATTTTAATTCCAGGTGCGGGTAACACTTCATAGAGAGTAATAACAGGACCGACTTTTATATTAATCACTTCAATTACAATATTAAAATCACTAAAAACTCCTTCAATAAAATTTGCGTCTTCTTTTAATACTTCTATGTTTACTTTTTCTCCAGTAGAGGCTTGAGCAGTATTTAAAATTTCAAGAGAGGGTCTCGTGTATCTGGATTTTCTTGTTGAGGAAGCCTTTATCTCATCTTCATTATAGGGAGTATCAGGAATAATTTTTTTAGATACTTTTGGTTCTGATTTTCTAATAGTCGCCTTAGGTTCTAAAGGTCTTTTGAAACTTAGCTTTGGAATTTTAAATTTTATTTTTAATTTTATGAGAGATAATATATCGGTTGAAAATAGCAAGCCAACCAGACCAATGAAAGAAAAAATAATAACAACATATTTATTAGTAAAAAAATTAGCTAATAAAATACTGATTGTCCCCCATCGATAATCACTTCCAAAAAAATCTATGGAGTAGTCATAAAATATAAAAAATTGTTCAAAAAGCATTAAAGAAATAAGAAATAAGAAAAATCTAAGAAATATAAAATTCAAATAGGATTTAGTTATTTGATGAATTGATGCCAATAAAAAAAATACAGGAATGACACAAGCGAGAAATCCAAAGCAATAAATTAAAAAACTTGATAAATAGGAGCCGTATATTCCCAAATAATTTGTTACGGGAGCAGAAGATATAAAAAGAAGCGACGTGTCCAACTGGTTAAATGAAAATAAACAAAGTGAGAAAATACCAAAAATCAAAAAATATAAGAAAAATAAAAACCATCTATAAAAATTCGAAAGGGCATCCGAGAAGGAATTAGGAAAAATCTTATTATTCATGATATAAAATTAATATATGCACAAGAATGAAAAATAAAATACTAAAATATGACTGCCTCATAGTTGGTTCGGGTCTTCTTGGCTCGTTGTTGGGCATTGCTTTAATAAAAAAGAAATACAAAATTCTTATTATAGAAAAGGAAAATCTATCTAATAGAGCATTCTCCGACCAAAGAACATTAGCTGTAAATGCAAATTCTAGAGATTTCTTAAAATCAATTAATTTATGGGAAAAACTTAACAATCAATTTACAAATATTGATCAAATCTCTATCAAAACTTTCCTCAATAGCGATGAATTAGTCTTTAAAGAGCAACAAGAAAGCATGGGTAGCGTTATTTATAACAAAGAGCTACTCACAATAGCTCATAAGTTTTTAATTAGTCAAAAGTCAATCATCGATAAGACTCTGATTAATTTAGATCAGCTAACAGCTGATGAAAATATTCAAATTAAAAATAAAAATTACTCTTTTAAAAAAATCATCATCGCAGGAGGTAAGCAATTGAGAGAGCAAATGGATCCCTATTGTTTTTTAGATGGCTCTTCTAGTCAAAAAGCTCATGTAGGATTTTTTAATCATCAAAAAAGTCATGATAATATCGCTTATGAAAATTTTACAAAGCAAGGGCCATTAGCAATATTGCCTGCACCACATAAATCTGACAAGTTTTCGACATTTATATACTCTACTTCAGATCTAATTTCTAAGCCCTCTATTGAAAAAGTAATTAGTAAAAATTTTAAAAAAACACATGGGAATATCCAGTTAAATAAAAATATTTTTTCTTATCCTATTAATCCCTATTTATTTAACCCAAAAAAAAAATATAAAGATCTTATTTTTATTGGAGATAGCTTCAGATCAATTCATCCTGTTGCAGGTCAGGGTTGGAACTTGGGAGTAAAAGATATTCAAAGCTTTCTGAATCTTTTAAATAGCAAATCACTAGATTCAAAAAATTTTAATGCTATTTATTATTCAAGAAGAAAAATAGAAAGTTATCTTTATTTTGCTTTCACAGAAGTCATTAATAAAACATTTCAACTTCATACGCCTCTTGCTAATTTTTTTGGGTCAAATAGTTTAAAGGCATTAAAAAGATTAAGTTTTCTAAGAACGCTATTTATTAAACAAGCGATGGGAATCAATAAAATTATTAATTAGTGTTGGGAAGTGCTGCCAACAACTCTAAAGGTATTAAGGTCTAAAATAGTGTTAATGACTTTAAGCCGATCAATTAAATTCTGTGCTTCTAATATTGCCTGCTTATCTATTTTATTAAAAGGGGCAAGCATAGTCAGAGTACTTAATAATTGAAGGTTAGAAGTTTCTTCAATAATATTTAAATCAAGATCATATTTTTTAATCTTGAAAAATTGTGCAAATTTTTTAATTAAGCCTTCTCTATCAATCATAGGCTCTACTAAGTTAATATCATGAATAAAATCAACAGTTTCAACATTTGCATTATAGTATCCTCCTTGCGAAAGCTGACTATCAGAAATTTTAAAACGACAAATACCATCTAGATTTAAAACAATTCTATTATCTGGTGTTTCTATAAAAGAAGTGATTTTTCCTATACAGCCAATGTTAAAAAAAGCACCGCTATTATCTTTAGGTTGAACAATCCCAATCAATCTTTGTTTTTTTAATGATTCTAAAACCATCTTAATATAACGGGGCTCAAAAATATTTAAAGGTAACTTACCAAAAGGAAGCAAGAGAACATTATCTAAAGGAAATAAAGGTAAATGGTCTGGAATATCATTCATTCCAATTTCAAATAAATTTTTTGTATCTTCTCCCATTTTTTATTTAAACATAATACTTGATAATTTTTTTCTAGCCACAATTACATTGGGATCATTAAATCCTAACACGTCAAAAAATTCTAATAATTTTTTTTTCGCTGCTTCCTCTTTCCATTTAGCGTCTTGTTCAAATAGGATTAATAAATGATCAAACCCTTTTTCGATTTCTTGATTTACTAGAAACATATTTGCCAGCTCAAGTCTTTTATCTTTATCTTTAGGATTTTTTATAACAAATTCACTTAATGTATTTAAAACGATAGTATCAACAGCGCCCTCTTTAGAGAAGTCTAATATTTTTTTGAGCTTAGATATTTCTTCATTAGCAGTTATTTCATCAGTTAAAGATTCATAAAGTTCTAAAGCATCACCAATATTTCCTAATTGATAATAACATCTCATTAATCCAATAATAATTTTTACATTTGTTGAGTCCATGCCCAGTAACTGTTCGTAAAGGGCTTGAGCTTCTTGAAATTTTTCTTCTTTAAAATTATCGTCAGCTTCTTTAAGTAACTTAGGAACTTCATTGCCTGGAGCGCTATCAAGCATCTGCGTTATAAGCTTTAGAATTTCTGCTTCAGGCTGTGCTCCTTGAAATGCATTGATGGGTTTGCCATCAACAAATGCGTATACAGTAGGAATAGATTGAATATTTAATTTTGTAGATAATTCCTTATTTTCATCAACATTGATTTTTACTAAAAGAATTTTTCCATTTTGTTGATTAACTAATTTTTCTAATAAAGGAGTAAGTTGTTTACAAGGTCCACACCAAGGTGCCCAAAAATCAACCAAAACAGGAGTTGTTTTCGAAGCTTCTACAACGTCTTGTAAAAATTCATCCTGATTAATATCTTTAATAAAGCTCATAAAATATAAATGGTAATTTTTGTCAATAAAACAAGGGTTTAATTAAAATAAGTCTTGATTTGTACTTATGTGTTATATATCAAATATATCACGTCTTGGCGGGCGTAGCTCAGTGGTAGAGCACTTCGTTGCCAACGAAGATGTCGAGGGTTCGAATCCCTTCGCCCGCTCCAAAAACATTGTAATCACTTATTTTTGAAATCTTTTGCAATAG
>JAQBUY010000057.1 GCA_027623775.1 Pseudomonadota bacterium | reverse complement strand
AGTGGAATTTTCTATTATCTTGGCTTAATTTTTTGATAAAATTTTTAGCTATCAAGCCATCGGAACCGATAATAACGATTGTTTTAGGCATATTTTTATTAGTAAAGCATAATTTAATTTATTTAATAGGTTTATAATCATTTGACGCGCAAATATATTGCGCGTCAATAAAAATTCTAAATATTTATTGTAGTTTATTTACATCATTCCTGGCATGCCGCCCATGCCGCCCATATCAGGCATTCCACCGCCGCCACTAGACTTATCATCAGGCTTGTCTGTAATCATTACTTCTGTTGTAGTAAGAAGTCCTGCAACAGATGCAGCATCAATTAATGCCGTTCTAACTACTTTAGTTGGATCAATAATTCCAGCTTTAACTAAATCACAAAACTTGCCGCTTTGAGCATCAAAACCATAAGTTGTATCTTTACTTTCAAAGATTTTACCAGCAATTACAGCACCATCATGACCGGCATTTTGAGCTATTTGCTTTAAAGGAGCAGATAAAGCTTTTCTTACTATATCAACACCCACTCTTTGATCATCGTTATCAACTTTCACTTTAGATAAAACTGAAGTTGCATAAAGAAGAGCCGTACCACCACCAGGAAGAATTCCTTCTTCAACTGCTGCGCGAGTAGCATGCATAGCATCCTCTACTCTGTCTTTCTTCTCTTTAACTTCAACTTCTGAAGCTCCACCTACTTTAATAACAGCAACACCGCCAGCTAATTTAGCAAGACGTTCTTGAAGTTTTTCACGATCATAGTCTGAAGAAGTCTCATCGATTTGCTTTCTAATTTGATCACATCTACCTTCGATTTCTTTCTTCTTACCCGCACCGCCTACGATAACAGTATTTTCTTTATCAATAACTATTCTTTTAGCTTTTCCAAGCATATCAATAGTAACTGTTTCAAGTTTAATACCTAGATCTTCACTAATGACTTGGCCACCAGTTAAGATAGAAATATCTTCTAGCATAGCTTTTCTTCTATCGCCAAAACCAGGAGCTTTTACAGCCGCTATCTTTAATCCACCGCGAAGTTTGTTAACAACAAGAGTAGCAAGAGCTTCTCCTTCAACATCTTCAGAAATAATTAGAAGAGGTTTAGTTGATTGAACAATAGACTCTAAAAGTGGAAGCATAGATTGAAGGTTTGATAGTTTTTTCTCATGAAGAAGAATTAAACAATCTTCTAACTCAACTTTCATTTTTTCACCGTTAGTAACAAAGTAAGGACTTAGGTAACCACGGTCAAACATCATACCTTCAACAACTTCTAGTTCTGTGTCGTTGGTTTTTGATTCTTCAACAGTAATCACACCCTCTTTTCCAACTTTTTGCATAGCGTGAGCAATCATCTTTCCAACTTCTGCATCACCATTTGATGCAATCGTTCCAACTTGCTCAACTTCTTTTTCCCCTTTTACAGGTTTTGAGTTTTTCTTTAACTCTGCCACAACAGCGTCTACTGCAGCGTCCATACCTCTTTTCAGATCCATAGGGTTCATACCTGCTGCAACAGCTTTAAAACCTTCCGTAGCTAATGCCTGACAAAGAACTGTTGCAGTTGTAGTTCCGTCTCCTGCTTGATCATTAGTTTTGCTTGCAACTTCTTTAATCATCTGAGCACCCATATTTTCAAATTTATCGGTTAACTCGATTTCTTTTGCGACTGTTACGCCATCTTTTGTAGTTCTTGGAGAACCAAATGATTTATCAATCACTACGTTTCTGCCCTTAGGGCCTAAAGTAACTTTAACAGCATCTGCTAATACATTAATGCCTTTAAGCATTTTCGCTCTAGCTTCTGTGCCAAATTGAATTAATTTTCCTGCCATGATATTTATATAACCTCCCGATTATTTTTCAATAATTCCCATAATGTCGGACTCTTTCATGATCAGTAATTCCTTACCGTCAATCTTAACTTCTGTTCCAGACCATTTTCCAAAAAGGATTTTATCGCCTTTTTTTACGTCTAAAGGAACTAGTTGTCCTGCTTCATTTCTTGCGCCACTTCCTGCTGCTACAACTTTGCCTTCCATAGGCTTTTCTTGTGCAGTATCTGGAATAATGATGCCGCCTTTTGTTCGATCTTCTGCGCTTACTCTTTCAACTAAGACACGATCGTGTAAAGGTTTTAAGTTCATGTGTAATACTCCTCTATTTTATTTAATACAATTATTTAGCACTCTTATAGGTAGAGTGCTAATACTTTTAAAGATGGGTTTAATATTAGTGGTTTCAAGAGGTCGAAAAATTATTTATAAAGATAATTACTTAAACACCATAATTTACTTGGTTTTTTAATAAAATACAGCAAAGTAATCTAAAAATGGCTAAAAAAAATGAATTAAATATTGGCTCAAGACTTGGGGACCTAAGAAAAAGAAAGCAAATGACCTTAGATCAACTATCTTCTAAGTCGGGTGTTTCAAAATCAATACTTTCGCAAATTGAAAGAAATATATCAAATCCAACTGTATCTACAATAATGCGCATAGCTGATGCTTTAGAAGAAACTTTATCAGGTTTTTTTATGAATATAGATGAAAATAAATCTAGCCCGGTTGAAACCTCTAAAGAAACACTAAATATTAGCTCCAAAGACGGATTATGCGAATTAAGTATTTTAGGAGCAGGTGAAACGGTTAGTTGGCTTCAATGGTATGTTCTTACAATGAAACCTAAAGGTCAACTACCATCAAAATCTCATGGAAGCAATACTTTTGAGAATATAACTGTGATTAGCGGTGAGGTTGTGGTGCATTTGAAAAAACAATCAGAAACATTAAAAGCAGGAGATACCTTTAGATTTTCAACCAATCAAGAACATACTTTAATTAATAAATCTAAAACTATCAGTAAAGTTCTTATGGTTAATTATATCGATCCTATTAACGGTTCTTTTAATTAAATTTGAATATTCAAAAAATTCCAAAATCTCAAGTTCTAGTACTTATTGGTGCGGGTCATGCTAATATTCAAGTTTTAAAACATCTGACAATGAGAAACTATGAAGGTCTTCAAACAATCTTAATTAATAATGGTTATTCTTCATTATATTCAGGAATGATGCCTGGATTGATTGAAAATTATTATAAGTTTGAAGATGTATCAATTGATATTCCTAAGCTCTGCAAAAATAGTGAAACTATTTTTATTAATGATGAGGTAATCAAGTTAGATGAAAAAAAAAATTACATCTATTTTAAAAATCACCCTCCAATAAAATACACCGCACTATCTTTAAATGTCGGGTCTCGATCAAAAACCAATAAATTAAATATTTCCAAAGATGCAAAAATTATTAAAGTAAAGCCTATAAGTAATTTGCATAATCAAATTATTTTAATAGAAAATTTAATTAAAAAAGAAAAATTTATCTCTTGTTCCATTATAGGTGGTGGAGTAGCGGGAATAGAAATTGCATTTGCTCTGAAATCCAGATTTAAAAATAATATCAAACTAACGATTTTTTCAAATCAAAAAAATTTGGAAAAAAACATAAATTCTCGAAGTTTAAAAAAAATCTTAAAATTATTAGTTAAGAATAATATGGATTTATTAAACTCTGAGATTATTTCTATTAAAGATAAATACATTGAAGATAAAGATAAAAATAAATACCCAACAAATATAAGTTTTATTTCAACAGGAGCCATGAGCTTGTCTTGGGTAGTTAATTCTAGTCTTAATTTAGATCAAGACGGATTTATTAAAATAAATTCTTACTTACAATCTGAAAATTATAAGAATATCTTTGCAACTGGAGATATAGCTTCTTTAAATTATGCTAAAAGACCAAAATCTGGCGTGATGGCTGTTCGTCAAGGAGAACAATTAAAAAAAAATATATTCAAATTTCTATTGGGTAAAAACCTCTCTTCTTTTAAACCTCAATCTCATTGGCTGTATTTAATTGGTACAGGAAATCAAAATGCCGTGCTAAATTGGAGAAATATTTCTATAAATGGAAATTTGGTATGGAGATTAAAAGAATTGATTGACAGACGCTTTATAAAAAAATTTTCTTTTAACGGACCAATGACTAATTCTAAAAAAAAAATAAGACTTCCTTTGTCTATTAAAGTTCAAAATCAAATTAATTTAAAAATGAGATGTGAAGGATGTGGTTCAAAACTATCTAAAAATAATTTATTAAGCTATCTAAATCATTCTAATAGTAAAAATTTTGAAATATTATCAGACTCAGCTTCTATAAGCTTATCCGATAAAAAACTCATGCAATCAATAGATCATATTAAATATTTTAGTGATATGGACCCTTATGTATTTGGAAGGATCGCTTATCTTCATTCACAAAATGATATTTTATCATCTGGTAGTAAAGTGAATTCCTTTTCAGTCTCTTTAGGTCTGCCCCATCATGAAGATCTTGCTCAAAAATTTTATTTAGAATTTTTTATGCAAGGAATAATCTATGAATCTAATATTGATAAAAGCTTACTTGCTTCAGGCCATACCTATACATCTGATGAACCTGGAATTACATTAAATATGAATGGAACAAAAATTCTAGATACTTCCAAAGATCAAGCTAGAGAAAATGACCTTATATACCTAACTAAACCATTAGGAGTTGGATTCTTAATGTCTGCTTTTGCTAATAATGCAAAAGGGGTATCGCCGTCTGTATATAAAAAATTATTGAACAATATGCTCATATCCAACAAAAAGGCTTATGAAATATCTAATAATTATAAAGGGAAGGCTTTAACAGATATAAGCGGATTTGGCTTAGCGGCACATTTAATAGATATCTGCCTAAATTCTAACTTAACTGCAAATTTAATATTAAATAAAAATTTAATCATTGCAGAATGTCTTAGTGAGCTTAAATTATTTCAAAGTTCAGCATATGAAGACAATAGAGAAAGCTCTATCAATCATATTAAAATGATGTCAGAAAAAAATCTAAATATTTCAAATTTATCGAAAATACTTTTTGATCCTCAAACATCAGGACCTTTATTAATATCTATAAATAATGATCAAAAAGAAGAATTTGAAAATGAATTTGAAAAGTATTATTCATTTAGACCTCTATTAATAGGAAAATTTCAAACTAAAAAAGAATTTGCCATTGAAATTAATTAATTTTATTTTTAAAAAAAATACCTAAAGCTATAAATAATAATAATAAGCTAATTGAAATTATATATTGAGGTTGATATATAAGATGTAAGCTCACCTCTTCTCCACTTAGGATTATTTCATGGGTATTACTGCCTATATTCGTAATAATAAATGTTATAGGCATAATCCCTAAAAAGGTAGTCCAGAAAAATTTAATATTATTTACTCCCAAACAAGCAGCAATTAAATTTTGAACAACAAAAGGTAAGGCTGGCACTAATCTTAAAAAAAGCAAAAAACTAAATTCATTTTTTTTAAAGTAATATTCAAATTTAACTAAATGTAGAAGTACTTTTTTTTTAAAAAAATCATAAAAAAAATATTTAGCCATAATAAAAAAAATTATTGCACCTAAAGTGGCGCCAATTGTGACGAGTATACCTCCTACAATAGTTCCAAAAAACAACCCTCCTGAGAGAGAGAGCAGACTAACTAAGGGAAAATTCAAAAGAACTAAAAGAGAGTAAGATACAATAAATATTAAAACCGATTGAATAAAGTTTTTTTCTATATAGGCATTAATTTCAAAATAATAATTTAAAATCTCATTAACATTAAGGTGTTCTTTAAAATTAAGAAACAATATAAATATTAAAAATAAAATAAATAAAAATAAGGATAGAAATAATTTCTTATTTTTCATTTATTTTCTTCAATAATTTTATCTAATTTTCCTGTATTTTCTAAAAAATAAAGCCCGTCACAATCAGAAAGGTATTTGTTATTAATAAAAATCTGAGGAACAGTAGTTAGACCGCCCGCTCGCTCCACCATTAAATCTCTTAGTTCAGGACTTTGAATTAAATCATATTCTTGAAATTTTATATTTTTTATTGAAAGTAGATCTTTAGCTCTATGACAGTAAGGGCAAGTTGGTTTTGTGTAAATTTCAATTATCATATTTTTAATCTATAACAACAATAACTCAAAACTAGGAATAATAGTATTTAGTTTAAAGCCAAAAGATTGAATTGAGCCATTGAGTATCAAAATACCAGTAATAATTAACAAAATACCAGTAAATATTTTAAAAAATAATATGAACTTATTTAATTTCATTAAATAAGTTGAAATTTTTCCAATAAAAAACCCAACAATTAAAAAAGGCAAACCTAACCCTACTGAGTAAAATGATAAGAGCAATGCTCCACTAATGTTATCTTGATAAGCTATTGATAAAACTGAGCCTAAGATTGGCCCTATACAAGGACTCCACCCAAAAGCAAAAGCTATGCCAATTAAAAAAGGACTAAAAAAATTAAATTTTTGAAATACTAAATCAAATTTTAATTCTCTATTTAAAAAATTTAAATTTAAAATTCCAATTGAGAATAATCCAAATAAAATTATTAATGTTCCAGACAGAATAGATAAGTTTTTTTTATACATAAAAAGAAAATTTGAAATGTAATCAACAGACAAACCGAGTAGAATAAATATTAAGGAAAATCCTAAAATAAAAAGACAAATTTTCTTTATAAGATCAATATTTTTAAATTCATTCCCATTTTTTAATTCATTAAGAGAAGTGCCTGCAATATAGGAAATAAAACCAGGAACAATAGGAAGTACACACGGAGATAAAAAACTGAGAAATCCAGCTAAAAAAGCCAATAAAAGTGAGATGTCTTGTGACATTATTATATTATGGATATAGTTAAATTAAGTAAAAGTTAAATTAAATATTAATAATAATGATAGATAAAATAATTCAACCCTACACTCAGCCATTTTTAAAGCTTATATCTAAAATTCTAATTAGGTTTATTACTCCAAATCAAGTTAGTCTAATGGGATTCATTATAGGGATATTAATGTGTGCCTTTATAATTTTAGATTTTTACTTATACGCTCTTGTGGCCTTAATATTAAATAGGTTTTTAGATGGTCTGGATGGAACGATGGCAAGATTAACTACCCCAAGTCCTTTTGGAGGATATATAGACATTGTATTTGATTTTATAATCTATGGGGGCTTTGTGCTCTCTTTTGGTCTGTCAGATAGTGTTTTTCTTATGTCTTCTTGCTTATTGCTTTTCTTATATATCGGAACAAGTTCTACATTTCTAGCTTACGCGGCTATACTTAAGAATTATAATCCAACATTCGAGAATGAAAGTTCTAAGGAAATTAATAAAGGTTTTTATTATGCGTCAGGTTTAGTTGAAGGGTTTGAGACAATAATTTTTATGACTCTATGTTTATTAGCTCCACAATTTTTTAATATTTTTGCATTTTTATTTTCTATGCTTTGTATAGCTACAATTATTAGTAGAGTATTTATTTCCTATCAAAGATTTAAGCAA
>JAQBUY010000056.1 GCA_027623775.1 Pseudomonadota bacterium | reverse complement strand
AACCAGATCCTGAATTTATTGTAGAATTAAATAATTTAGAAAATGTTGAAGAGTTTGTAAGAATACACTCTGGTACTGAATATTGGGTTGCTTCTCTGGGATTTTGGCCTGGGCTTCCTTTTACAATGCCTCTTGATCCAAGATGTAAACTCACAGCACCAAAATATAATCCGCCAAGAACTTGGACACCAAAGGGGGCTGTTGGTATGGGAGGTTCTTCAACAGCAATTTATCCGGATAAACTTCCTGGTGGTTATCAAATATTTGGAAGAACTCCTATTCCTATATGGGATCCAGAAAAAAGATTTTCTATCTTCAAAGATAGTATTTGTTTATTTAGGCCAGGAGATCGAATTAAATTTGATCCTTGTAGTTATGAAGAATTTGAATCTATAGAAAGAAAGATTATAGATGGCAGTTATAAATACGATGTCTTGGAAGATCATAAATTTTCTATCAAAAATTATAAGAATTGGGTTTCAAAATTAGACTGGGATAAGAAATTTTAAATATGTTTGAAGTAATTAAAAAAGGCCTTGAAACTTCTTTGCAGGACTACCCTGGAAGAGTAGGATTTCTAAACCAAGGCTTTCCTCCATCTGGACCTATGGATAGTTGGTCATTTCGTTTAGCAAATTTAGTAGTGGGCAATAGTGCTGAAGAAGCGGCTTTAGAATGTCAGTTTATGGGACCAACTTTAAAGTTTGAATCTGATCACATAATATCCATCTGTGGTGGAGATATGCAGCCTAAAATTGACGGAGTAGCTATACCTTTATGGGAAAGTATTTTAATAAAAGCCAGACAAACTTTAGAATTAAGTTTTTGTTTAACTGGAGCAAGAACATATATAGCATTTTCTGGCGGTATCAAATCTGATCTATGGCTTGGGTCCAAATCTACTTTTCATAAAGCTGCAATAGGTGGGATTGAAGGAAGCGCAATTAAAGATGGTCAAAAGATACAACTTGGAATAACAACTGGACAGCTGGGAAAAAAAATCAAAAAAGAAGTTATTCCTAAAATGTCAAGTGATGGATTATGGGAAATTGAAGTAGTCAGAGGTCCTAATGATGATTGGTTAGATAATAATGGATATGAAATATTTTTAGCTGCAAAATGGAAATTACAAGCGAGAAGCGATCGAACAGGCTTTAGATTAGATGGCCCTCTTTTGACTTTTAATGAAAAAGCTACGGATAAGTCTCCCGAACACGGATATGAACCCTCTAATATAATCGATCAAGGATATCCCGTTGGAGGAATTAACTTAGCTGGGCAAACACCCATTATACTTGTCAATGACGGTCCAAGTATGGGTGGTTTTATCGTTCCTTTTACAGTTCCTTCAGCTTCATTTTGGAAATTAGGTCAGGCAAAACCAAATGAGCATTTTAAATTTAAAGAAATATCAGTAGAAGAATCTCAGGAAATGCGGAGTTATCAAACTTCGATTTGCTCAGAAAAAAGTATTATATAGGAGGTAAAATATGTCGACACAAGTTTTAACATCAGTTCCAGGAAATATTTGGAAAGTTCTCGTTAGTGTAGGAGATACTGTTAATGAAGGGGATGTTTTGTTCATTATGGAAGTAATGAAATCGGAAGTAAACCATAGCGCACCTATTAGTGGAACTATTACAGAGGTACATATACATAATGATCAAGAAGGTGTAAACCCCGGTACGGTTGCGATAGTAATTGAATAGATGTTGGAAAATTTAATTTTATATAATGGACCAACATCCCCTTTTGGAAGAAAATGCAAAGTAGCAGCATTAGTTCTTAAAATTGAACATCAAGAAGAAAAAATTAATATTTATAAATCACGTTTTTTAGATGAACATAACCCACTAAGACAAATTCCAACATTAATGGTGGGTAATAAAACAATTACAGATAGTGATAATATTTGCTTGTATTTTGACAGTATTTCTAATGCAAAATCTTTATTCCCAAAAGAAAGATATTGGGATTGCATGACAATGATTAGTGTTGCAAACGGGATAATGGAGAATGCCGTAAATAGATTTATAGAGATGTCCTCTCTACCAGAATCAGAACAAAGACACGTAGCAATTGAAAGATTTGAAAAAAAGATATTAAGATCAATATCATGGATGGAGAATAAGTTTGATGAGTTTACAAAAAAAGAAATTTCAATGGATCAAATAGCTGTAGCTTGTGCTTTAGACTACACTAGTTTTAGATTTTCAAATGAATGGAAAACACAAAATCCCAAACTAACCAACTGGTTAGAATTAATTACAGAAAATGAATACATGAAGAAGACACTACCTGGCGAAAGTTTTAAATATGAATAATTTATTTAGAAATTATAAAATATAAATGTTATATTCTCATTTCATGAAATTTTTAATAATTACTCTCGGCTTATTTGTATTTTTATCACCGAATTTAAAAGCAGAATATGAAATGTATATTCCCAATTGTACTCAAAAAGGTGTTGAAAATTGTGGGGGGTTCTTATTTGATAATAATACTGGGGATGTTCTATTTTGTGGATCTGAAAATTGTATAGAATTAAAACTTCCTAAATCTTGGAGAGAGAAACAAGGAAAAAACCAATCAAAACAAGATCAAATAATTGAAATGCTTTCTAACTTGCAAAAAGGCTCAATTGTAAATTCTTCAGAAAATTCTGAACAAACAGTAAAAAAACAACTTAAAGTAGAAGATCAAGAAGAAGAAATTGAAGTAGAAGAAAAGAAAGAAATAATTAAATGCGACAAAGAAAAGAAAAGTTTATGTAAAGGTACTGGCGGTATGCAGCTGGGTGGTTCTAAAATGGAGAAAAAGAAAAAAACAACAGAGTAATATTGAATCAAGCAATTTCACGTAAGGTATTATCAACAATCATCATAAGAGAAAAATTGGCATTAGATTTGTCAGAGGAGCTTTCTATGAATAGGGAAGAAACTATTGAAATAATTGATTTTTCATTACACTTAGTTGATAGATGGGCAGTTAACTATCTTCAGCTTAAAGAAGAAATTAAAGCCTATATAATTATTAATATGCTTTCTTTAATTACAAAATTTCAATAACTAAATACCACTGGTATCAATTTTTGATTGATTAATTTTTTCTTTCTTAGTTTCTTGAAGTTCATTAAAATTTTTATTTTCTCTAATCATAAATTCCTTATCACTTAAAATGATGTCCATTCGTCTATTATTAAAACTATAATCACAAGTAACACTAAAAATAAAATTATCATTTTCTATTTTATCACTCAGGTAGGCATCCCAAGTAATTTTACTTTTAAGATTTATAGGGAGTCTTTTTTTTTCAATTACAAATAAATCAGAATTTTTTTCTTCAAATGATTTTAAGAATATTTCTTGAATGCTTAAGCATTCTACAGGGCTCATGCTTAATTTATTATTAGATCCATGAATTTCATAAATATTTCCTGCTAAAGTAGATTTAATGATATATTTAGTTAGATATTTATTTGGTGTAAGGACTTTATCTTTAGCTAACTGTATTGAATCTATTTCTTTTTTATTATAATTAATTTCGCCATCACTAGCATATTGATAGATATCTGTATGTAATTGATAACCAAAAAGATCTAGGGCATAAACATTGCAAATAGCAGAAAGGCTGAGAGAAAAATATAATAAAAATTTTATCATTTAGGAATTATAACATCCATTTAGTTTTTTGTAATTTTATTGTATGGGAAAGGTATATCTTTTAATGAGAACTTTTCACAAAATCCCATTCCTAGAATTAATTTAGACCATAAATGATCTCCTTGCTGTGTTAAACTAGGAATTCCATATGCAGCAATTGTTAAAAACCAAATTTTAAATGAATCTTTAGAGATTCTATCTGCTTGAGAATTAATCAGCTGAGAAAATGTATCCTTCCATTGTTTTATTAGTAAAATAATTTGGTCATTAGTTAACTCTTGGGCATTCGTAAAATATTTTTTTTGTAAAAAAGATCCTTCTAATTTTAAAATCTGATATTTAAAATCATATGCACTATCAAGCATAAGAGCTATTTCGCGCTCATCATTTGCTTCTATCCAACTTATAAATCCTTGTAGTAATTTTAAGCATGTATTTTCAAGTTGAGTTATCTCTTCTGCATTGGTCATTTTTACTTAAGGATAAATTTAAATATTAAGTATCGTCCGTACTTCTTTTGCAAGCGATAAAATTTCTAGACGCCCTTTTCCGGTTCTTTGCTTTTCAACAGCGGTCAATCCCATTCCCATTGATGAAACAAAAATCTGTCTATTTCCTAATATAGTTTTAGCACTACTAACATTCATATCTTTTACAAATTTAATAGCTTCCTGAATAAGTTTTGATTTTGCATTTGCTCTATTAATTAGAATTAAAATTTCTTTTTTTTCTCTTTTCGCTAATTCGATAATTGACTCTGTTGCCCAAAAATCAACTTGAGAGGGTGAGATCGGAATAATTACTAAATCAGCTATTTGTATCACGGGCCTTCCATCTGCATCTATTTTGGGTGGTGTATCGATAATTATAATGTCTGACTTTTCTTTTAATGTCTTTGCCTCGTACTGAGCTCCCCATAAACTAGCAGTCTTAAACTGAATAGTATTTTTATCTTTTAATTTTTCTAATCTCATCATGAACCATTTACCTAAACTGCCTTGAGGGTCAGTATCAAGAATTGTTGTATGGAGATTATTTTTTAGAGAAAATACAGTGGCTAAATTTGCAGCAATTGTTGTCTTACCAGAACCACCTTTTTGTTGAGCTATGGTTATGACCTTAGACATAGATTAAGTATAAAAATAAATATGCCTTTAGAAAGGTTTAATTGATATTTTTTTGAGTTTATTTTGATTAAATCATGAATATATGTGTTTTTTAGGTTTGGAAAAACTCTGGGATCATTTATATTGTCCGCCATGCAACCATTTCAATTTAACACTACTGCTGGCTTAAGAGTTGGTAGTGGACGAGCTACAGATACAGCATTTGAAGTTTCAGACAAACTTGGTAAGAAAATTTTATTTATTACAGATCCAGGATTAAAAAAATTAGGACTGATTAGTGAGACGGTGGATGCTCTAAAAAAAAATTCTGAAGTGATTATTTTTGATCGTGTTGAAGCAGACCCTTCACTTAAAACTTTAATGAGCGTCGTAGAGATCGGTAAAGACTTTAAAGCTTCTGGTATTATTGGTTTTGGTGGTGGGTCATCAATGGATGTAGCTAAACTATGTGCTTTACTTCTTGGATCAAATGAAAATCTTGATGAGGCATGGGGTGTTGCCAATGCAAAAGGACCGAGACTGCCTTTAGTTCTTTATCCTACAACCTCTGGTACCGGCTCTGAAGTCACTCCTATTTCGATCATAACAGTTGGTGGAGATGAAAAAAAGGGTGTGTCTTCTCCTATAATATTGCCTGACCTTGCAATCTTAGATCCTAATTTAACTTTAGGTTTACCCGCTCACATTACTGCTGCAACTGGTATTGATGCAATGGTTCATGCAATAGAGGGCTATGCTTCTAAAAGTGTTAATAATAATATTATGTCAAAAATGTTAGCTAAAGAGGCTCTTAAAATTTTAGGCAGATCAATTAAGATTGCAGTTTTTGAGGGAAAAAATATTCAAGCTAGAACTGATATGCTTCTTGGTTCAATGATGGCTGGAATGGCTTTTGGAAATTCTCCTGTTGCAGGAGTTCACGCGCTTGCATACCCCTTAGGTGGAATTTATCATATACCTCATGGTCTTTCTAATTCATTGGTACTGACTCATGTTTTAAAATTTAATATTGTTGATAGTAAAGCCGCTCAATTATATACGGAGCTTGCCCCCTCACTATTTCCAAAAATGGACGTTTCGACAGATCATCAAGATGTTAGTGCAAGATTTATTGAAAATTTAGCATCTCTATCAAAAGATCTTGGATTAGAGCAAAAATTAAGAGGACTCAATATTCCTAAAAATGCCTGTGCGAAACTGGCGTCAGATGCTATGAAACAAACAAGACTTCTTATTAATAATCCGAGAGAAATTACCGAAAAAGATGCCTACAATATTTACAAGTCAGCTTGGTAAATCAGTTATAATTTTTTTGCATTAATAAAAAGATTAATAGTTTATATGAAATAAACTAAATTAAGCGCTTGTTAATAAAAGCTCAAGACAATCTAATCTCGATGGGAATTCATAATAATGATATTATTATTTATAACCCTTCGTATGAGATTTTAAAAATAGAAGAGAACCTTGAAAAGCTCGAAGGGTATGAGCAAAGTTATAAAACAGACTTTAATTGTCCTAATGTCTTTACTGGTAAATTTACAGGCAGATCTCCTAAGGATAAATACATTGTTCAAGACAATCTTACAGAAAAGAAAATCTGGTGGAATACTGAAGAATATCCTAATGACAATAAGCCAATCTCTCAAAGCATATGGGTAAAATTAAAAAAAATTACAGAACAACAATTATCAAATAAAAAAATATTTGTGTTAGACATGTTTTGTGGAGCTAATACCGATACAAGACTCAGTGTTAGATTTGTCACAGAAGTGGCTTGGCAAGCGCATTTTGTTAAGAACATGTTTATTGAGCCAAATGAAAATGAATTAGAAAATTTTATACCAGATTTTTATGTTTTAAATTCTTCAAAAGCAACAAACCCCAATTGGAAAGAAGATGGATTGAATTCTGAAAACTTTATAGCTTTCAATCTTACTGAAAAAACTCAAATCATTGGAGGATCTTGGTATGGGGGGGAAATGAAAAAAGGAATTTTTGCTTTAATGAACTATGTCCTCCCTCAAAAAAATATAGCCTCTATGCACTGTTCTGCTAATGCTGATTTAGGAGGAAAAAATAGTGCGATATATTTTGGGCTTTCAGGAACAGGAAAAACCACATTATCAAATGATCCCGATAGGTATTTAGTTGGGGACGATGAGCACGGATGGGATGATGAGGGCATCTTTAACTTTGAAGGCGGCTGTTATGCCAAGACATCAAGATTAACTAATCAATCAGAGCCAATGATTTTTAATGCAATAAAAGAAAATGCACTTTTAGAAAATGTTAAATTATTAGAAAATCATAAAGTAGATTTTGATGACACTTCATTAACTGAAAATGGCAGAGTGTCTTATCCGATTGACCATATTGAGAAAAGAATTAAATTAAAATCTGTTGCAGAACATCCCACAAATATTATTTTTTTATCTGCAGATGCGACAGGGGTCTTGCCCCCTATTTCTTGCCTAAGGCACGATCAAGCCATTTATTATTATCTATCTGGCTATACCTCTAAAGCAATAGGCACGGAGATAGGGCTAACAGAGACACAAGCAACTTTCTCTTCTTGTTTTGGTGCTGCTTTTCTTACCCTTCATCCAATTCAATATGCAAAAGTTTTTGAAAGTAAGATTCTTAAACATAATCCAAAAATTTATTTAATTAATACTGGCTGGAATGGAAAAAAAGAAAGACTTAGCTTGCAAAAAACTAGAAATATTATTAATCAAATTAATATGAATTCAATTAAACATGATGAGTTCTTAACTATTCCTTATTTTAATCTAAGGATACCAAGTTCTCTTTTAAAAGAAGATTTGAATTTTTTTGACCCAAGACTTTCCTTTAA
>JAQBUY010000055.1 GCA_027623775.1 Pseudomonadota bacterium | reverse complement strand
TAATACTTTAAAAGAATCTCCTAAAGAGGCTCAAATAATATCTCATAAACTCATGCTCAGAACATCTATGGTAAAACAGCATACTGCTGGGATTTATATCTGGTTACCATTAGGACTTAGAGTCTTAAGAAAAATAGAAAACATAATAAGAAAAAATCAGGACGATATCAATTGTCATGAATTACTAATGCCTACCATTCAATCAGCGGAACTTTGGAAAAAAAGTGGTAGATATGATGATTATGGTAAAGAAATGTTAAGGATGACTGACAGACATAAAAGTGAATTGCTCTATGGCCCTACAAATGAGGAAGTAGTTACGGATTTTTTTAACGATTATGTTAATAGTTATAAAAATTTACCTAAATATTTATATCATATTCAATGGAAATTTAGAGATGAAATTAGACCTCGATTTGGTGTTATGAGGGGAAGAGAATTTTTGATGAAGGACGCTTACAGTTTTGATTTAAGTGAAAGTGCTGCCTTTGAAACTTATAAAATATTTTATAAAAACTACTTTAAACCTTTTATTGATTAGGTTTAAAGCCGATACCTGTTAAAGCGGACTCAGGTGCTATTGGCGGAAATCTTTCTCATGAATTTCAAATTCTTGCAAATACCGGAGAAAGTGAAATTGCATACGATCCTCAATTAACTGCTAATGATTTATTAGATCAAAGTTACGAAGATATAAATAATCTTTATTCAGCTTCAGAAGAACTTATAGATAAATCAAAAAAAGATATTGTGATAGGTAGAGGTATAGAAGTCGGTCATATTTTTTATTTTGGAACTAAATACTCTACTCCTTTAGGTGCGAGAATGATTAATAATGAGGGTAAAAATGAAGATCTTCATATGGGTTCTTACGGTATTGGTGTATCGAGACTTGTAGGTGCGATTATTGAAGCTCATCATGATGAAAGAGGTATTGTATGGCCTTTTCAAATAGCACCTTTTAAAATTAATATAATTGCCTCCGAAGAACTTCTAGGAAATGATAAAATTTTAAATATTTATAATTTTTTACTCAATAAGTACAAGGATGTTATTTTAGATGATAGATCTATTACTTTTGGAAAAAAAATTAGAGATTCTGAATTAATCGGTATTCCTTGGACTATAATTGCCGGTAAAAATTATTCTGAATCCAGAAATCTTGAACTGTTAAATAGAATGACAAATGAAAATATAAAAATATCTTTAGATGATTTGGAGAAATTCGATTTTGAGAAAAATTTTTCTTAAGCTTTCTATATCTTATATTTTTAATTCAAAAAAAGATAAAGCCTTTTCTACATCAACAATATTATCCTCTTTTGCTTTAATATTAGGTATATCAATACTCATTACCGTTATGTCTGTAATGAATGGATTTAGGGAGGAGTTAGTATCATCATTAGTAGGAGTTAAGGGGGATCTTACTATCTTGGATATATCTGAGAACGATCTTCAAAAATTGAAGAATAGATTTCCTG
Source organism: Pseudomonadota bacterium (assembly GCA_027623775.1). GTDB lineage: Bacteria > Pseudomonadota > Alphaproteobacteria > HIMB59 > HIMB59 > HIMB59. The sequence goes on along the minus strand of JAQBUY010000055.1, from coordinate 6,263 downwards.
AAAATAATTTCATCAGAAATAGCGAAAATAAAATTATAGCTTCTTCAGATAGCGCTATTGAAGGTGTTTTAATGAAGACACTTTCTTATAGTGATTTTAAGTCTATGCCTAAACTTAACAATAACCTATATGAAATAGACTATAAGGAAGACGATTGGGTTTTTATAGGAGTTGAATTAGCTAAAATTTTAAATTTAAAAGTAGGTGATCAGATAACTCTAAATACAACAGGTTCCGATATGACTATTTTGGGCCCAATATTAAATTCAGATTTACTTACTATTAAGGGTGTTTTTAATTTAGGAATGTATGAATTTGATAGATATTATATTTATTCAAATAATACTTACTTTAAAGACATATCTCTAAATTCAATAGTAGATGTTTATTTTAACGGCAATAATGAAAATCTATTATTAGATGAATTAGAGCAATTTAATTTTTTATCTTGGTCTGAGCAAAATTCTTCTCTTTCTCTAGCATTAACGACAGAAAAAAATGTAATGTTTATAATTCTTTTTTTTATTATTATAATTTCTTGCTTTACAATTATTTCAAACCAAGTTTTCTTTATAAAAGAAAAATATAAAGACATAGTTTTATTAAAATCTATAGGAATCAATACCTATATAATTAATTTAATTTTTTTTATTAATTCTTTTATAGTAAGTTTTGTTTCTGTTATTTTGGGCACCTTATTAGGAATTATACTGTCTATTAATATTGGAAAGATCGAAAAAATCTTGTCTTATTTTCTTGATTATAGTTTATTTAATAATGAAATTTACTACCTCTCCAATCTTCCTTATTTAGTTAAATATAATGATATTGTGATGATTAATGTAATTGCTCTTACATCAGTTTTAATTGCCTCAGTTATTCCTTTATTTAGAATTTATAAAATTACACCTAATTTAATATTGCGATGAATTATATTCTAGAAACTATCAATTTAAATAAATCTTATGTCAGTTCCGTTGAAACTTTAACAGTGTTTGAAGATTTAAATTTTTCTCTTGATAAAGGTAAGAGTTTATTTCTTTTTGGTCCATCTGGATGTGGTAAATCAACTTTTCTTAATATGATTACAGGGCTAGATGACCCAGATAGCGGAAATGTTCTTATTGATAATAAAAAACTTAACTCTCTTAATTCTTCTAAATTTCTGAAAAATGATATTGGGATAATATTTCAAGATCATTATTTGTTAAGTGAACTTAATGTTAATGATAATCTAATGATTAAACATGAAGATATTAATCAGTTAGATTTTTTATTAAATTTTTTAGATATTAGTGATATAAAATTTAAATTTCCTCATCAAATTTCGAATGGTCAAAAACAAAGAGTATGCGTCGCTAGATCTTTAATGAATAAACCTAAATTAATTATTGCAGATGAGCCAACATCTTATTTAGATAAAACTAATTCCGATAAAGTCATAGAGCTTTTAATTAATTATTCTAATGAATTTAATACTTCTTTAGTTGTGTCATCTCATGATATTTTTTATAAAAAATATTTTAATTTTTCTTATACTATTGAAAATATGAATTTAAAAAAATGCTAATACCCTTAAGAAATTACTCTCATTATTCTATTTGTGAATCTAATATCAAGATCGATGATCTTATTAACTATGCATCGAAACAAAATCTGCCCGCTATCGCTTTAACTGATTATAAATTATTATCTGGAGCTTTAGATTTTTCTATTAAAGCTTATAAAAAAGGTATTCAACCAATAATAGGACTTGATATTGATTATACCGATGAATTAAAAAGAACTTCCCGTTTAACCTTATTATCAAAAAATCTAACTGGATATTCTAATTTATGTAAGCTTTCCACTGATTTTAACACTAATCCTGATTTCATCTTAAATATTTCTAATATTAAAAATTATTCTACTGGACTAGTTTTAATTTGCGGAGGTTTATATAGTATTTTTGATGGACTTGGATTTGATGATAAATACTTACAAATTTTAAAGATTGAGCTAGGTAAATTAAAATCATTTTTTAATAATGATATTTATTTTGAGTATGATGAAAATTTAGATAATTCCTATCTTTCTAAATTATCTCATTTATTAAATATTAATTCTTTTATAAGTTCTTTCACTTTCTATAAAAATAAAGAAGATTTTGATGGTATAGAAATTTTAAATTGTCTTAAAAATGGTAAATATAAACAAAATTCTATTTTTAATATAGATAATAATTATTTTTTGAGAGATCATAACGTTACTAAAACTGAAAATAATCATTTAATACAAAATTCTATTCAAATTCAAAATAAGATAAATTTTTTTCTAGAAGAAAAAGAACCTCTTCTTCCTGATTATAGTGACAAAGATGATTTTGATGAAAAAAAAGAACTTATAAATCAGGCAAGATCAGGTTTGGATTTAAGACTTTCTAAAATTTTTAAAGGTCTTTCTATGGAAGAATTTAATAAAATTGCTCAAATTTATAGAGACAGAAATGAATATGAGCTGAATGTAATTAATAATATGAAATATTCTGGATATTTTCTAATAGTCTCAGATTTTATTCAATGGGCTAAATCAAATTCTATTCCTGTGGGACCTGGAAGGGGTTCGGGAGCGGGATCAATCGTTGCATGGTCTTTAATGATTACCGATATAGACCCAATTAAATTTGGTTTACTTTTTGAAAGATTTTTAAATCCAGATAGAGTCTCTCTTCCTGATTTTGATATAGATTTTTGTAAAAGTAGAAGAGATGAAGTTATAAATTATGTTAAAGAAAAATATGGCAATGAAAATGTTGCGCAAATTATTACTTTTGGCTCAATGATATCAAGAGGTATTCTTAGAGATGTTGGTAGAATTGAAGGTTTACCGTATGGAGAAGTAGATAAGATGGTCAATAAAATTCCTTATAATCCAACCCAGCCATTAACAATTTCTGAATTAAAAGAAAATCACTCTGATCAGTTAGGTGATTTACTTAATTCTCCTTTATTGGCTAAGGCTGAATCAATGGAAGGTGCTTTAAGAAATGTTGGAACACATGCAGCCGGCATCATAATTTCTACAAAATCTTTATATGGGAATATTCCTTTATTTAAAGATCAAGATTCAAATTTTATGTCTACTCAATTTAGGTATGAGGACTGTGAAAAAGCAGGATTAATTAAGTTTGATTTCTTAGGTTTAGCTAATTTAACTATTATAGATGATACCATTAAATACATCAAAAAAACTCAATCTATTGAAGTTGATTTAGGAAATATTGATTTTTCTGATTCAAAATCTTTTGAATTGCTGGGTACAGGTAGGACTAAAGGTGTATTTCAAGTTGAAAGTCCTGGAATGATAGACACACTTGTTAAATTAAAGCCTACAAACTTAGAAGAGGTAATTGCCGTCATAGCATTGTATAGACCGGGTCCAATGGAACTGATTGACAGCTTTATTAAAAGAAAAAAAGGAGAAGAAAAGATTATCTATGATCATCCTTTATTAGAACCTATTTTAAAAGAAACTTTTGGCATTATTGTTTACCAAGAGCAAATAATGAAAATAGCTCAAATTATTGCCGGATATTCTCTCGGCGAAGCTGATTTATTAAGAAGGGCAATTGGTAAAAAAATTAAAAATGAGCTCATGAGTTTAAAAGATAGATTTATAAAAGGAGCCTCAAAAAAATCTATAAATGTTAAGGATTCAGAAAAGCTTTTTTCTTTAATTGAAAAATTTGCAAATTATGGATTTAATAAAAGTCATGCAGCTGCTTATGCTGTTATTACTTTTTATACCGCTTATTTAAAAGCCCATTTTCCTTTGGAATTTTATTGCCAATTATTAAACAATAGTACAAATGATACTGATAAAATATTTTCTATTATGAATGAAATTTCTTTAATGAAAATTGATATAATTCCACCTGATGTAAATTTTTCAAGCTACAAATTTATTATAAAAGATAATAAGATTTTATATTCATTATCCGCAATTAAAGGGGTGGGAATTGAATCTATGAAAGAATTAGTATCTGAAAGAAATACCAATGGCTCTTTTAATTCTATAGCTGATTTTAATAAAAGACTTTCTCAGTCAATATTAAATAAAAAACAAATAGAAAAACTAATACTCGCAAATGCTTTCAATTCTATTTATCCTAATAAAAATATTTTAATTGCCAATTTGGAAGAAATATTAAAAAAAATGAATTCCAATTCTTTGTTTGAAAATGAATTAGACGATAGTCAGTTTTTAAATAATAATCTTTCTATAGAGTTGGATGATATTAAGTCGGAATTTGAAAGTTACGGTTTTCTCTTTTCAACTAGAAAGCAAACTGACTTACTTTCAAAAATAAATAATAGTAATTTTGCTGAATTAACATCTGAAAAAATAGAATTTAAAAACTCTTTTTATTTTTATGTAATTAAGGTTCAATATAAAACGACTAAAAATGGAAAGAGATATATTTTACTTACCGTCATTAATGAATCTGGAAAATTTGATTTAAGACTTTTTGATGATGAAGTGGATGCATCATTATTCCAGGCTAATTTTGTTAAAATGGCTATCAAATCTTCAACTAAGGATGATTTTTATAATCAAAATATCACAAATATTTCAATCCATAGCGAAAGAGATCTTATATCTAAGATTACAAATTTTACTTATGAGGATATTTTGGATTTAAACTTACTAGAAAAAGACTCTAATTTCACAATTAAGGGAAATAATGTTCTAATTAAGCTTTCTTTACATTAATTACTTGTATTTTCGCTAATTTATATTAAAAAAATTAAAAAAAACAAACTATTGCCACTTCGGTGTTTTCGTAGCATTAGTTGAAGTACAACCGGAGGTATATATATATGAATATTGAAATAACACTTGAAGATCTTTTAAAAAACGGCTCTCACTTTGGTCATAACAAAAAACGATGGAATCCTAAAATGGGTAAATTTATCTATGGTGAAAAAAATGGTACCCATATTCTAGACTTAAGAAAATCGCTACCACTCCTTGAAAATTCTATAAAATTTGCTTTTGAAAGCGCAAAACAAAACAAGAAATTTCTTTTTGTTTCTACAAAAAAACAACACTCCGATCTTGTTAAAACAATAGCTGAAGAGACTAATAATTTTTATGTAAATTTCAGATGGCTTGGAGGAATGCTTACAAACTGGAATACGGTTAAAAAATCAATTAATACCCTTCAGGAATATGAGGCCATTTTTGAATCTGATGAAAATCTTTTTACAAAAAAAGAACTAGGTGATATTGAAAAGAAAAAAATACGTCTTGATAAAACCTTAGGTGGTATTAGGGAAATGAAAAATACTCCTGATGTGGTTTTTATAATTGATCCCAATAAAGAACATATAGCCGTTCTTGAAGCTAAAAAATTAGGTATTCCTATTATTGCTATCATTGATACTAATTGTGATCCTGATCCTATTAATTATCCTATACCCGCAAATGATGACGGCGTTAAATCAGTGCAATTTATTTTAGAAAACTTTTTAAAAGTTATTAAATTATCTTCTGATCAAAAAGTTATTTCCTCTGATCAAAAAGATATTTCAGCTGAAAAAGGCGATATAGTAACACCTGAAATAATTGAAACAGTTATAAAAGAAAGTGAACTGAAAGATGTCTAGTATGGAATTAATTAAAAAGCTAAGAGATGCTACGGGAAGCGGAATGCTTGATTGTAAAAATGCTTTAGCTGAAAACCAAGACAATCTTGATGAGGCGGTCAAGTGGTTAAGAGAGAAGGGTATCCTTAAGGCTCAAAAAAAACAAGATAGAGAAACTAAAGAAGGTATAATTTATTTTTATTTTTGTTCTACTTCTAAAGATTTTACAGTGTGTAAAATTTCTTGTGAAACTGACTTTGTTGCAAAAAATGAAGATTTTCTTTCTTTTGCTCATTCAATAACCAAGTCTATTCATGACAGTAGCGAATCTAATAAAATATCTAGAGGTTCTTATGAAGACATAAAATTATTAGCATATGATTCAAAAACTATAGAAGCAACTATTAGCGATACTATTTCAAAAATTGGTGAAAATATTCAAGTTGTAAGTTTTACTTCCTATAAATCATCTGAATTTACATACTTAACTTATTTGCATAATAAATATTCCGAGAATGCTGCTAAGATGGGTAGTGTTATTGGAATTAAGTCTGATAAAGAAATCAGTGATAGTCTAAAGTCTGATCTGAAGATTATTCCTATGCAAGTTTCTGCTATGAAACCTATGGCAATAGA
>JAQBUY010000054.1 GCA_027623775.1 Pseudomonadota bacterium | reverse complement strand
TTAAAAGAATTATTTTAATTAATCATTTGATAAAATGTGTATGTGAAAGTGAAAAACTTCTTGTCCTCCGGTTTCACCTTTGTGCGCTTTAATTTGAAAGCCTAATTTTTCTATTTCAAATTTTTCTATCGTTAAATTTACACATCTCCAAAAATCTACTGTTTCTGCCTGTGAGGCATTCTTATTAAAATCATAAATATCTAAATATGCTCCTTTAGGTATTACCAATACATGCACTTTTGCTTTGGGGGAGATGTCATTAAATGAAATCGCATGATTAGTTTCTAAAATTTTTTCGCCAGGAATTTCACCTCTCAGAATTTTAGCAAAAATATTTTGTGCATCATAGGTCATGAAATTCTGACTGGAATCCCTTCTTTTTCTAAATACTTTTTAACTTGTTGGATAGAAAATTTGGAAGTATGAAAAACGCTAGCCGCAAGAAGGCCCGTGGATTTTGTTTGATAGCCCTCTTTAAAGTGTCTTAACTCCCCAACTCCTCCACTTGCAATTACTGGAATACTAACCTCTTTATTAATTGCCCTTAACATTTCTTGATCGTATCCGGTTTGTATTCCATCTGTATCCATTGATGTTACCAATAGCTCACCAGCTCCTAAATTTTGTACAATTTTAGCCCAAGAAACAACATTTTTATTAGTTTTTTCTCTTCCGCCTTTAATCATAATTAACATTTGCTTTCCAAATCTTTTGCCGTCAATAGCAACAACTATGCACTGAGACCCGTGTTTAATTGATGCTAATTTGATTAATTTTGGTTTTAAAACTGCAGTTGTATTTATTGATACCTTGTCTGCACCTGCATTTAAAAGCGTCGTGATATCTTTTATATCCGATATCCCTCCTCCAACTGTAAGCGGAATATCAATTACTTTCGCGATAGCCTCCACTGTTTTTAAAAAAGTTTTTCTTTTTTCATGTGAGGCGGTTATATCTAGCATACAGATCTCATCCGCTCCAGTATCAGAATATTTTTTAGCAAGCGTCACCGGGTCTCCCAAAGTTCTTATATTTTTAAAATTAATACCTTTGACAACTTTATTTTTTATAATATCTAAACATGGAATAATTCTAACTTTTAACACTTTTTTTGATACTCCGAGAGGTCCTTTAAGTTTATATGGTTTTCATATATTGCCTTGCCAATAACAACTCCACCATAATTATTGCTATTGGCTTTTATAATATCTTCCATGTTTTTTACACCGCCTCCGATTGTGACTGGCTTAGCAGATAGTGATTTTAATTTTTTAAATGTTTCAAAATTAAGGCCCGACAACATCCCGTCTTTTGAAATATCAGTTACAAAATATGAATGAATATTTTTTAAATTATAGATGTTTGTGATTTCCTCTAAAGACTTAGAATTTGTTTGTTTCCAACCATGACTGGCGAGCAATCCATCTTTTAAGTCTAATGCTATGGATATCTTATAAACTTCTTCCTCATTAAAATTTTCTATAAAAGCAGGGTCATTAATTGCAAGCGTCCCTATTACGAGTCTATCAAACCCATCGATAATTTTTTGTTTAATCGATTTTTCATCTCTTATTCCTCCAGCCACTTGTAAATGTAGATCAACTTTTTTTCTTATTTCTTTTATAACCTCATAATTACTTCCCCTACTGAGAGTTGAATCGATATCTACTAAATGGATGTTTTCAAATCCTTCTTTTTTATATTCTTTAGCCATTTCGATAGGGCTTGAGGCATAAATAGATTTATTGTCTATCAGTCCTTTTGTTAGCCTAATGCACTTTCCTTCACTAATGTCTATGGCTGGGAAAATTTTCATGCTTTAAAAATAAAATTCTTAATAATATTCATGCCCACTAAATGGCTTTTTTCTGGATGAAATTGAACTCCATAGATATTATCTTTGTTCACTATAGAGGGAAAATTATGATGATATTTTGTTGTGGCAGTAATGTATTTTTTTTCAACACTTTTAAAATAAAAACTATGGACAAAATAAACATCTTTTTGATCTAAAGCATTATCAAAAACTTTATTTGGTTTTTTGATATGAATATTATTCCATCCCATATGAGGAATGATGAGGTTTTTTTTTTTGAATTTAACAATATCTCCACCGATAATATCTAAGCCTTTTATTTTTTTATTTTCATGACCGTAAGTCGCAAGTATTTGCATTCCGACACATATGCCGAGATAGGGAATAGAAAGTTCTGAGATTAGTCTTAATAGTTCTTTGTATAGGTTTTTTTTATGTAAATTATCAATTAGAGTAGCAAAAGCACCTTGTCCTGGTAAAATTATTTTATTAACATCTTTAAAATCTTTTTTGGAATTAATGATTTTTAAAGTGAAGGGTTTATATTTTACAGTTTTTAAAATTGCTTTTTTGATCGAGCCAATATTGCCTGATCCACTATCAATTAGGCCAATAACTTTTTTTTTCAAAGCGCTCCCTTGGAGCTTGGAATAGTTTTTTTTCTTGGGTCAATCTCTATAGCTTCTCTTAGGGCAAGAGCAAAAGACTTAAAGCAACTTTCGATTATATGATGGTTATTGTCTCCATAAAGATTTTCTATATGACAGTTCATTTTTGCCTCATTAGCTAATGACTTAAAAAATTCTGGAAATAATTCAGTATCGATTCCTCCGACTTGTTCTAATGTTGTGTTTGCCTTCCAAATAAAAAAAGGTCTGTTGCATAAATCCATAACTGTTCTGGTGCAGGTCTCATCAAAGGAAACATAGGAACTAGCAAACCTTTTAATACCTATCTTGTCTCCAAGCGCCTCTCTAATTCCTTGACCAAGGGCAAGACCCACATCCTCTACAGTATGATGGAAATCTACAGCTATATCACCTCTACATTTAACAGATAAGTCTATAAGACTGTGTGTTGATATCTGATCAAGCATGTGGTCAAAAAACGGAATCTTTGTATCAATTGTTCCATTCCCCGAACCATCAAGGTCAATACTTAAAGAAATTTCAGTTTCTTTAGTTTTTCTGTCTATTGAAATTTTGCGCATAGTTTGTAATTAAGTATTTAGTAACTATATTTATAAGATTAATGGAAAAAAACAAAATAATAATAAGAGCTACGACGGTAGTTTGTGTCAGGGATGATAAATCTGTTGTAATAGCTTCAGACGGACAAGTAACGCTTGGTACGTCTATAATTAAGTCTAATGCTAATAAAATTAGGACTTTTAATGAAGATAAAATTATCGTTGGATTTGCAGGGTCAACGGCTGATGCCTTTACTTTATTTGAGCGATTAGAGAAAAAGTGTGAGGAATTTTCATATAATTTAAAGAGGTCTTGCGTTGAATTGGCAAAAGATTGGCGTACAGACAAATATTTAAGAAGGCTTGAATCAATGATTATAGCAGCAGACAAAGATGAAACTTTCTTAATAAGCGGTACGGGTGACGTGCTCGAGCCGCAAGAAGGTGTTGTTGCGATTGGATCGGGTGGAAATTTTGCTCTTAGTGCAGCAAAAGCGTTAAAAAGAAATAGTAATCTTACTGCTAAAGAAATTGCAACCGAATCCCTTAAGATTGCAGCTGAACTTTGTATTTATACAAACGAAACATTAAATATTGCTGAAATTAAAATTTAATGGACGACCAAAAACTTACTCCCCAAGTTATTAAAGATGAACTAGACAGGTATGTGGTCGGCCAAGACAATGCAAAGAAAGCAGTTGCTATAGCTTTAAGAAATAGATGGAGAAGATTAAATATTAAAGACAAGCTTTTAAAAGAAGACATAATACCAAAAAATATTTTAATGTTGGGGCCTACGGGATGTGGTAAAACTGAAATTGCAAGAAAGCTTGCAAAGTTAACACAATCACCCTTTATAAAAGTAGAGGCGACAAAATTTACTGAAGTCGGATATGTTGGTAGAGATGTAGAGCAAATTATTAGAGACCTTGTTGAGGTTGCCATTAATTTAGAGAAAAAAATTATTAAAGAAAAATATATTAGTGTAGCTTATGAAAACGCAGAAGAAATTATCCTTAATTCATTATTAGGAGAAAATCCAACAAATGAAACCAAAGAAAAATTTAGAACGATGCTTCGCAATAACGAATTAAATGACAAAGAAGTTGAAATCGCCATAGACCAAAAAAATAATCCTTTTCAATCAATGGATATCCCGGGCATGCCAGGAGCTCAATTAGGAATGATGAATATTAATGATATTTTTGGTAAGGGTCTGAAAAATAAACAAAAAACAAAAATAAAAGTAGGAGATGCTTACGAGCCTATTATACAAGAAGAAATAGAAAAAATTGCAGAGAAACAAAACGTTGTTCAGCTAGCAATTAAAAAAGTTCAAGAAAGCGGAATAGTTTTTATAGATGAAATAGATAAAATCGCCACAAGCAATGAAAGAAGAGGGGGAGACGTATCAAGAGAGGGCGTCCAAAGAGATCTCTTACCGCTCATTGAAGGAACAACAGTCTCAACAAAATATGGATCTATTGAAACTAATCATATTTTATTTATAGCTTCAGGGTCTTTTCATCAGTCAAAACCAAGCGACTTACTGCCCGAACTACAAGGAAGGCTTCCAGTCAGAGTAAGACTTAATGGCCTGACAATGGCTGATTTAATTAAAATCTTAAAAGAAACAGACAATAGTTTAATTAAACAATATCAAGCACTTTTTAAAACTGAAAATATTAATTTAACTTTTGAAGATGATGCTATTGAAAGAATAGCTGAACTTACAGAAAAGATTAATCAAGAAGTAGAAAATATAGGAGCGAGGAGACTACAAACAATGTTTGAAAAAATATTAGAGGACGTGAGCTTCAAAGCAAATTTAAGCGAATTAGAAGACGTAGTTATTACGTCTGAGTGGGTAGACAAATCGTTAGGTAATGAGATAGTTGCGAAAGACGATCAAAAATTTATTTTATAGGCCTAATCTTGATATAAAAAGCCCCGAGGCCGCCATGTTGGATTTTGCACGGATAGTAACTATGAATAAAATTTTGAATTGGGTCCTCATGAATCCATTGGGTAAAAGCACTACGAATTTTTCCAGAAAAAAATTCATCTTGGTTGGATTTATTTCCTAATCCAGTTATAATAATGTGGAGGATATTTTTCTTGCTGGCATTTATTTCACAATAACTAAGGACTGTTTTTCTTGCGCCCTCCAAAGTTTGTCCATGTAGATCTAATTTAGAAAAGTTTTTTTTTTTAAATAGTTTATGAAGTTCCTTATCGTTAAAAACATTATTAAAATGCTTTTTTGATATTTGAGGTTTTAGGTTTTGTTCTACAACAATTGTTTTTTGAAGAAGTTGTTCATAGTTGTTTTTTAGATTAATTTCACTTTTTTTTTCTTCACCTAAATTTATAGAGATCTTATAATCTAAGTCTTTTTGATTTTTATAAATCTTAGTTTTATTGTCTTTAAATTTGATTTTAATTTTATGAGACAACTTTTATCGAGAATAGTTTCCAATTTGGATCAGTAGCATTTTTTTCTTTTTCAAATCCCCATTCTTCAGAAACAGTAATAAGTTCATTTGCCTTTAGGTCATAATGTTCGGATTTAAATCCAACCATATGGACCATCCTAGAGTCTGGCTCACTGGAAGAAATGATTTTTGATGTTTTAATATTCATAAATTTAATATGAGTTGGTGATTTGTTTTCATTTAAAATTTTATAAGCCTCTTCAGTTAAAAGCTCTTGGACTTTTTTTGTATTATTTGCCTGATAAGCCTCAACGATCATAGAAAAAGCTTGGCTTGCCCCTTCTAAAAATTCATCTTTTGGTTCTAATGTTGAAGTTTTTGTTGTTGTTTTAGGCTTTAAAATACTCGCTTTTACTGTTTTAATATTGATAATCTTGCCTTTTTCTGAACCCAGTGTTTTTTTTAGCCGCATTATTAAAAAAATAGCAACAATTGCAAAAAGGATTATGTCTAAAAATTCATTATTCATTAATTATGTTCTCTGAGCTTCTATCTTTTTTATAAACTCTCTATGTTCGTCTGTCTCTTCTTTTGTTAAAAGAATAGTACCTGCAAAGGGCTCTATTTTTTTTAATAATTTACTATTATCATTATTTGTCAAATTAAATCCCATTTGTGTATGTCCTCTTAATTCTAAATAAACATCTGTTAAAATTTTAGCGTCTTTTAGGGCACCATGGTGATCTCTATTTACCATAGAATTTATTTTTAGTTTTTTAACTAAACTATCTAAATTAACTTGTTGCCCTGGAAAAACATCTCTAGCAATGACTAATGTGTCGACTACTCTATCTTGTGAGATTTGATTAAGTCTTTCTTCAGATAATTCATTATTGATAAAGCCAATATCGAACTTAGCATTATGGGCAACTATTATATCGTCTTTAATAAAATCTAAAAAATTTTCTACTATCTCAGAAAAAGGAGGGAAGGGATTTAAAAACTCATTTGTAATTCCATGGACTTTTATATTTTCCTCAGTAAGTTTTTTATTTGGATTAATATACTGGTGATAAAATAATCCAAGCTCTTTATCTATAAGCTCAAAGCATCCTATTTCTATAATTTTATGACCACTATTATAATCTAAACCCGTTGTTTCTATATCAAGAATAATTTCTCTCATAAATTTTTCTCACAACGATGAAGTCTATCAAGAAAATCCATATAAGGTCCATTATTAAATATTGTTATATGGCTATAATTTTCTTTAGGGCCTTCTGGACTTTGATATGCATTCATTGTTTGAAAATACTTCTCTGTCATTCCCTTTTTTAAAATTCGCTTAAGCCTGACATTATAACTAGCTTTAATAAAGATGATTATATCATAATTTTTTTCTAATTTTTCTTCAAATAATAAAGGTATTTCAAAAAAAATATTTTTTTTAGAGTGAAAAATAGGTTTTTTTCTTGCTCTCAATCTATGCATTAAGGGATATATATATTTTTTTAATTTATTATTAAAAATAGGATCTTTAATTTTTATTATAATTTCTTTTTTATAATCATTGTCTCTAATTTCTAATAACTTTAATAGCCATTCTCTTTGCTCACGATCATTATAAATTTCTTTTATAATCTCATCTGATGATATTGTAAAATGACCGAGTTTTTTGAAATGTTTGAGAGCGGTTGATTTTCCTGAACCTATTCTTCCTGTGATTGCAATTTTAGTCATTTTTTAATTTTCTTATTAATTTATTTTCAAGCTTTTTAGTAATATCTACATTAGTTTCGAACCAGCAGTCAAAACTTGGTTTAGCTTGTTCTAATAGCATATTAAGACCTCCTATATGAGGCGTTTGAGAATCATTGGCTACCTTTAGAAATTTTGTAGTAAGTGGATTATAGATTATATCAATAGCATAAGAGGCAAGTGGTATTAGTTTATAAATTTCACTATCTAATAGTTTATGATTTTTCATTCCGGCGTCAGATGCATTAATGATTAAGTCATATTGTTTTTTTTTTATTTTATTTGTTTCTGTATAATAATTATTAAATTGCATTATTTGTGATAATGATTTTTTTTTATTTGTTGTTCTGGCTATTATATCTATATTTTCTATTTTTTGATCATTGAGGAATTTTAAAATTGATCTTGCAGCCCCCCCGGCTCCAATTAGTAGAATGTTTTGAATTTTTTTATTGATTAATTTTTTATAGGTTTTGGCAAATCCAATATAATCTGTGTTATCTCCATAAATTAAATTATTTTTTTTATATATTAAATTTAATGATCCGATTGATTTGGCTT